>NZ_VOXR01000007.1:0-110705 GCF_013420645.1 Acinetobacter sp. C15 | reverse complement strand
TTCTTGACTCAAGCATTAATGCAGTACGATCTTCAAAGTTAAGATGATGGTATGACAATTTTATATACTCCATAAACCCTTTAAATTAATTAGGTGGTTTATGTCGCACTTCAAGTTTTACTCTGCCATACTTCACCCCAATCTTGTTCAGAAAGCGTTGGTAAAATCTCACCTTTACTAAAGTGCTGACGCTGATTTGGCTGGGCAGGAGTCGTCCAAAAACCTGTTTTCGTGGATTGCTCTCCACCTTTGATTTTAATTTTTTCTATAGTGGTTTCTGCTGAAACCGATTCAGCTTGCGATCTAGCAAAATCGACTAAATCTTTCGGATAAAATTGATGCTCTCGATAAGTTGAATCGTCAATATCTAATAGCCATGTCACAGCTGCTGCTTCCCATGACCAATAACCAAAATAACTGATGCCTGATCTAATATCAGGTTGTGGATGTTGATCATGATAAGGTTCACGACGACTGGCTTCATACCAATCTTCTAAGTATTGCAACATCATTGCTGGACGCTTTTCTGCATCAGCATCAAAAACTTTAATGAGCTTACGATAAGGCAAATGACGACGTGCATCGTTCGGTGGTATGCCTCGATCTGTTACAAATGGAGCAATCAATCGCTCGATTAAGCCATCTTTTTCCTGCCCTTCAGGCGTTGCTTCCACATAATCGATAATCGTCATAATTCGACTCATTTGATCTGCATACCCTGTCAGTAAACCAAAGCATATCAGTCGTAAAGCAATATACCAATAATCTTCAGTTCCTAAAGAAATATGCCAGACATAACGTCCACCTGCATCTGGGCTTAAATTATAAAGATGACTCGTTTCAGCATACTCTTCTGTCCAATGAAGAATATATGGGTAAAGTTCCGTTAAAAAATTTAAATCTCCACCCGCGGAATATTGTAAAGATATTAAGTTTAAAGCATCTTGTAAGCGTTGATGACCAGCTGCGATATATCCGCCAAATTTAGAATCATTTTTATACTTATTGAAACCGTCTGTAACGGAATATATACCATTCACTAAAATGTCAAATCGTTTATGATACATTTTTGATTCAAGAAAGTTATCTCTATATTTTTTTGAATCTTTTACTTCTAAATTTAACCAACTGTGCCAATCTATATCTTTATCATTTACTTGTATCGACATTCTTTTATCTCTCCAACATCTCATTGGGTAAAACAAATTCTAATTTAATCCCGTGTGCCGTGACTGTCCGTGTGCATTTGGGTTTATTTAAACCTTTACATTTTTCATGATGATCAAATTTTTCGCCTGTAATTATGACTAGGCTTTATCATAAAAAAATAAGCCACCCTATAAGGATGGCTAAATCTTGCGATATTCTAAGTTTATTTTTCACCATCAAAATACCAATATACTTCACCCCAGTCTTGTTCTGAAAGCATTGGTAAAATGTCACCTCTATCAAAATATTGACGTTCATTTGGTTGGGCTGGCGTCGTCCAATAACCTGTTTTTGGACATTTATCCCCACCTTTGATTTTAATTTTTTCTACCGAATCTTGTGCTTGTACTTTTTCTGATTGTGCTTTAGCAAAATCAACTAAATCTTTTGGATAAAATTGGTGATCTCGATAAGTTGTATCATCAATATCTAACAACCATGTAACAGCTGCTGCTTCCCATGACCAATAACCATAATAACTTCTACCAGATCTTAAGTCGGTTTCTGGATGCTGTTCAAAGTATGGTTCACGACGACTGGCTTCATACCAATCTTCTAAGTATTGCAACATCATTGCTGGACGCTTTTCTGCATCCGCCTCAAAAACTTTAATGAGCTTACGATAAGGCAAATGACGACGTGCATCATTCGGTGGTATGCCTCGATCTGTTACAAATGAAGCAACCAATCGCTCGATTAAGCCATCTTTTTCCTGCCCTTCAGGAGTTGCTTCCACATAATCGATAATTGGCATAATTCGCTTTATTTGATCTGCATAGCCTGTCAATAATCCAAAGCAAATTAAACGCAAAGCAATATACCAATAATCTTCAGTGCCTAAAGAAATATGCCAGACATAACGTCCACCTGCATCTGGGCTTAAATTATAAAGGTGACTGGTTTCTGCATACTCTTCTGTCCAATGAAGAAGATACGGGAAAAGTTCCTTTATAAAATTTAAATCTCCACCAGCAGAATATTGGAGTGACATCAAATCTAAAGTATCAATAATCCGTCTTCTTCCAGAAGCAATATATCCGCCAAATTTAGAATCATTTTTATAATGACTAAATCCATCTACAACCGTATATAATCCATTGACAAATGTATCAAATCTTCTATGGTACATTTCTTGTTCTAGTAAATTGTCTCTAAATAAACTTGCATCTTTTATTTCAAGACTCAACCATCTTTGCCAATCGATTTCTTGATCATTTACTTGTATCGACATTCTTTTATCTCTCCAACATCTCATTGGGTAAAACAAATTCTAATTTAATCCCGTGTGCCGTGACTGTCCGTGTGCATTTGGGTTTATTTAAACCTTTACATTTTTCATGATGATCAAATTTATCCCCCGTAATGGTGACTAAACTACGATCATAAGGACATTTGATAACAATAGCTTTACCTAGTTTTCTTGTTGAAGTAGCTTTAAATTTAACTTTCTCCCACTCTTCAATAGCATCCAATAATTTATCATGTTCTTTAACTATCTTAGCGGAAGAAATTTTCCGAGAAATCCACAAGTGTGACATTTGTACGCCATCACTCACTGTTGTTCCCACTGACCGCTTGACTTTGTCATCTTCATCTGATGCCATATAAACATCGAGACCCATTTTCAATGCCATCATGGCTGCCTTTGGTGTCATCAGTGTTCGATGACTCAGTGCATTGGTCGCTTTACTGTCTGTAATACGATACTTATGTGCTAGTCGAGCACTATGCCATACATGATCAAGTCCGTTATGACCCGTATCGTGATATTCGTACAGCACGCCATTATTATTAATTTTAGAGCGACTTTTCATGCGTTTTACATAGTAATAATCCGTAATGTGCTCACCACCTGAACCAAGTTCTTGATTCGATCTTCTTTTTCGCTGTAATTGTTGACGTCGTGTTGAAGTATTTTGACGACCTGGGCTTACATTATTTCCTCCAGTATTTCTTGATACATTGCCATTTTGCTGAGTTCGTGGGGCTGGATTTTGATTTGGTCTACTGGTTGTTGTCGGTGTTCGAGTCGTAATTGGAGCTCTAGCTGTAGTGTTAGGATAAGGAGTTGCTAGTGCCTTTTTATGGGCTGCTTGCATTTCTTTCATAACCATATCAATTTTTTGATTGGCAACTTTCTTCATTTGCTGAAGCTGAGTTACTAATGTTTTTAACTTAGCATTGCCGAGAACAGCTCGTGTCATCCAACTATCAAAGACGCCAATTAAACCATCAATAATTTTATTACTAGTTGTTTGCAGCTCTCTTGTGTATGTATTCCAATTTAAGGTTCTAAACCATTTATCTACATCACCACGTAATGTTTTGCTTGGTATTGCATCCAAAATAGCTCCCATAGCTTTACCTGAACGCAATTGTTTAAAAACAATTTTTAATCCATCACCAGCAATTGGAACAAATGCAACAAGATTAAATACCAAATCAAACCAATTCTCTTTATTATCTGGCTTTTCTGATATTTTAACGACTGAGACAATCACATTCCCGACATCAACGCCTTGACCAACAAAGGGTATACAACCTATCACAACTGCAACAATAATTTGAGCAGGACTGGAGCCACTACCATCAAGTACACCTTTAATCCATTGAGCCGCCGATTCTTCCCCTTTAGCTGTTATTCTCACAGCTTGCGTTGAACCCTTGGCTACGGCAGTATTCATTGTTTATCTCCTAGGTCTAATCTAGAAGTAGAATCATCTGTAAGTAAAATTTCTTCTAAATCATCTGCTATTGCATCGTCTACATCATTTTGTTGTGGTATTAATTGTTCTTCATAATCGCTTACATGATCGTCGTATTCGATATTATTTGACGTGAGCATCTCTTCAATTTCATCAGGGAAATATTCATCTAATAATGCATCAAGTTCCTGTTGATTATATTTTTCAATTAACTGCTCTGCTTCAGTAACACTCATCACTTTTTGATCTTTGAAAGGATTATCAACTTTTTCTCTATCTGGTTTCGCCTCAACACTACTAAAGCCATAGTAGACTTTAGGTTGAGTTTTATCACTAGGAATAGTGACTTTGGCATAACCTTCGGCATCTAGTACTCCTTCTTGAGAAGAACCATCAGCAAAAATCAATTTAAATGGAGCTTGTGCAACAGGTTTTAAGTCATCATAAATGTATTTTAATTCCACTTTATTAGGTAATAATTTAAAGGTAGGTAAAGCTGGAAATTTTGCTGATACATTCTTTCCATTCACAAACTGATGCTGCCCTGCTTTAACCTCAAACTTACCGCCAGTCGTAGGAAAAATCCCCGAAGCATTTATTTTTAGTTGCGAACCGCCTGCGGTCAGTACGATTTCTTTCGCACTGGTGATGTCGACATTTGCCTCCGTCGAAATAATCTGCACACCCTTTCTAGCAATCAGATCAGCACCATCCCCTTGAGCTTGAATCTCGATCTTGCCTTTGCCTGCATAGAGTCGTGCCCCTTCTTGCGCTGCAAATAAACTGATCTTTTTGCTGGCATGTCCGATGATGCTGTCTTGCGTGCTGGTGTTAATGCTTCCTTGTGCAATCTGGTTGATCTGTCCATCTGCACTGAGGTGGATGTCTTCGTTACTTTCTAAGGCAATTGAACTTGGTGAAGCCAAGAGCATGATCGCTTGTTTGAAAGCCGCGGCTTTGCTTTGGTCTTCACTCTCTAAGTTCTTGAGGTAGCCCTGTAGGTTTTCGAGTAAGCTCAGTGGATCAGTTTGTTGGTTTTTGGCCACTTCACTTAAGGTTTTGGCATTGTTTAAGCTACTTTCGAGTTGTTGTTTGGCTTCGCTTGCATCGAGATGGTTTGCTTTGGCTTGTTCTTGTTTGTAGGTGGAAATCAGCAAGCCTTCTCCAGCACGAACTGCACCCCACTGATCGGTTCTCAGTTCAAAACCTTCACCCCGACCATCACTTTCGGCGCTGGCTTTGGGATGGCTCAAGTTCCCTAGATTTAGTTGTGTTGCGCCATGACTACTTTGCAGCTGGGCAGAGATCTGCTTCGGAGTATCATCAAAGCGCAGCTGGTTAAAGCCACTGCCCTCAATTTCCTGTGAGCGGATCCCGCTGAGTTTTTTGGTGTCGGGTAGTTGGCCTTGTTGGTCGAATTGGGTTGGCGAGCGTTCTGCTTCATGTAAACGACCAACCACGAAAGGCCGGTCGATGTTACCGTCAAAGAAGTCGATCACCACAATTTCATTAATCCGTGGCAGGAAACGTGCCCCGTAGCCTTCTCCGGCCCAAGGCGTCAGTACATCGACCCAGGCGGAATCGGTGTCATTGTCATTACTGCCGGCCCCGCCATCATGCTGATGGTCATCACTGCGGGTAAACAGGAAACGGACTTTAATCCGTCCCCATTCATCGACATCGATGCTTTCGCCAGCAGGACCGACTACCCGGGCGCGCTGTGGATGAGCCGCCGGTCGGTGCTGTAGTGGATGGTATTCCGGGACGGTGCGGATATTGCGGCGTTGCAGGGCTAAGGTATTGCCTTGACGTTCATCCGGGTGTTGTTCGTGTTGAAAGCTAAAATGGCTATGCCAGTGGCTTTGACTGAGTAACTGGTTAATCTGCTGATTGAGGTCTTTGGGTAAGTTGTTCTGGTTATAGAACTGTTTGCCGGTAATTAGAAATTCTTTGTCGGCTGCGCTGTGCTGGTCAATTTCCGGGTGTTCATTCAGTTCAAACCAGTAGCCGACCTGGGCATCACGGACGGTGGAATGGGCACTAAAGTATTTGGATTGCAGGTCGTTGTAGTGGCTGAGGTTCTGGTTCAGTTTATCCAGCTGGTTGTTGGAAGAGGCTGTGGCCTGGTCTTCGCCATTTAAATCCTGCATCCAGGCCGGGCTGATCTGCCAGGCTTGTTCCAGGCTCAAGCTGGCATTGTCCTGATTATGGCTGTGCTGGTGTTTGCTTTGCACTGAACCGGCGCCTTCTTCCTGGCTCAGGCTATCTGACTGCCAGCGTTGCAGATGTACGGCAGTCGGTTGCAGGCTGCGCTGGGCAATCAACTGGGTGATGCTATCTAATTGTTCGGTGGCACTGGAGCGATGAAAACGAATGCTGCGGCGGTTTAAGGCGCTGTACTGGTTGTTATCATCAATCAGGCGTAATTTCTGGGCCTGAAGCGGGCTGCTGGAATGTACAACCTGTAATTGGGCTTCATCAATCAGCCAGTTAATGCCTTCACTGCGCCAGAGTCGGGTCAGGAAGTCATAGTCGGTTTCATTGGACTGCATGATAAAGGGACGCACATCCAGTTCCTGGGTCAGTCCGGTTAAGTCCAGGGTCAGGCTGGCGGCAAAGAGTGGGCTTTTGTTTTGCCATTCTTTAAATAAAATTTCACTGACCTCACGCACGCTTTTATTCATAAACACGCGGCTGTTACGGCGTTTATGCCAGAGTGCAGTCGGATCTTCTAGCGTGAGTTTATAGAGGGTGAGTGAGCCATCACTCTGGCCTTGCGCGGCTGCGGTGATAATACCGCTGCTGCGAAACAGCTGGCCCTGGTCAGTGACCTGATCGACGGCAACCTGCGCGCCAATAAACTGTTTTAACGGAATCTGGGCATTGGTCGAAAGACAGATCAGTTCGGCATGTAAACCGTCATTGAGCTGGTGTTCACCATCGATGCGCTGTAAAAAAACATCGGCATTTAAGGCAGGCTGAGAAAATTGAATATGGAGGGCACGTTTTTGTGGGCTGAGGCCTAATTTTTCTAGTGCTGCAAATATATTGCTTGGCATCATTGTTCTGTAATAAATAGCTAAAAAAAAGTGTGGCTATTTTATACAAAATAACCACATAAAACATCGCTTCAACCCGGCCGCTTGTTTATCAATATGTAACTATCCGATAAAAAGCATGGCCTTTAAAACCGCGGCATTGTCGGAGGATGACCTAGCCTTTTTTGACCAGATAATGAAATTCTTTATTGCCAGCAGCATCCAGCACTTCTTCCTGTAACAGCAGCTCATGACCCAAATGCATACAGAATTTTGGAATATCCCACGAAGTAGAATTGTCGGTGGCAAAAATCTCCACCACATCGCCCGATTTAGATTTACGAATGGCTTGATGCAACATCATCACTGGTTCAGGGCAACGCAGACCGCGCGTATTTAGCTGAATGGCAGGGGTAATGGATGAATCAGACATAATAAAACTCGGCGAGATACAATTTTTCTATTCTAACACAAAGCCAGCAAAACCACTGATGCTGCAAGCTGGCTTTATCCGCCTGATAAATCATCAAATTCATTGTTTCAGCGAAAGTCGATAAACAATAGACAACTGTATTTTCTGCGGTATGATTAAATCAAGTTTTTTAGATACAACGAGTCTTTAGGAAGGATCATGCACGAGGAATCAGGCCCATCGTGGGGTATGCGTGGCTTACGTAAATGGTTAGGTACTGCACCGGAAACCCGCGATGAATTGCTAAAATTAGTACAAGATTCACGTCGTTTTTTAGAACCCGATACTGTGGCAATGCTGGAAGGTGTGCTGGATTTGCCGGCCACCAAAATCCGTGAGGTTATGACCCCGCGCACTTCCATGATCAGCTTGCAGGAAGATGATGAGCTGCTGGATATTCTACATGTACTGGTCGAGTCGGCCCATTCACGCTTTCCGGTCTTCTCTTCAGACCAGCCTGACAATGTAGTGGGGATTCTGCTGGCCAAAGACTTGTTACCCTTTCTGACCGAACCAACGCCGAAGGTTGATATCCGGGCACTGATGCGTCAGCCACTGTTTGTGCCAGAAAGTGCGCGTTCCGATCAGGTCCTGCGTATGCTGAAAAATACCCAGACCCATATTGCCATTGTAATTGATGAATATGGCAGTACTTCAGGACTGGTAACCCTAGAAGATATTCTGGAAGAAATTGTTGGTGAAATTGAAGATGAGCATGATCAGGCCGATGCCGAAGCACAATACATTGTGCCCGATCATGATCCGCAGACCGCCAACACCTGGCTGGTACAGGCACTTACACCAATTGAACACTTTAACAATGTTTTAGATGCTGATTTTTCTGACGATGAAGTAGAAACTGTCGGCGGTTTACTGCTTCAGGAAATTGGATTGGTGAGTGATCTGCAAGGTCAAATTATTGAAATTGGGGATTGGCAGTTTAAGATTCTTGAAGCAGATGCACGCACTATTCATCTGATTCGAGCTGTACGTCAATGAGGACTTATTTCACCAAGCTGTTAGATTCATCCCAACAACACAAACAGCTCCCGCTAGTTTATCCCCTGCTGATTGCCTTAATCGCAGGTGCCATTTTCAGTTTTGCCCTGGCACCGTATTATTACTGGTGGATTGCCCTGCTGTCTCCAGCCTTGCTTTATGCAGTTTTACGTCAGCGTTCTGCCAAACAGGCCTTTTTTATTGGCTGGGCCTACGGCATTGGCCTGTGGTTTGTCGGTGCATTCTGGCTATATACCTCCATTCATGTCTATGGAGATACCCCGGCCATTTTAAGCGTGCTGATGATTGCGATTATGGCCTTGGCCATGGGGCTGTTTACCGCCATTCAGACCTGGCTGTATCGCCGCTTCTTCCCGGAAACGCCGCTAACTTTCGCTCCGCTGTGGGTGTTCTTTGAATGGGCCAAAACCTGGGTATTTACCGGTTTCCCGTGGCTATTTGTAGGCTATGCCTTTACCGAGCGTTTTCTGGACAGCTATGCGCCCTTATTCGGGGTGTTCGGGGTGTCGTTTGTGGCCCTTATTCTGGCCTGTGCGCTGGTGGAAATCCTGAATAAACGCATCTTCTGGCTGGTGCCGTCATTGCTGCTCCTGGCTGGTGCCTGGGGTGCTTCCCAGCTCAGTTTTGTTAACCAGAAAGATGAACCGCCGCTGTCCGTGTCCTTGATTCAGGGCAATATTCCACAAGACCTGAAATGGCTGACCGAATATCAACTGAAAACCCTGCTGATCTACAGTGAACTGACCCGCACCGAATGGGGCCGCGACCTGATTGTCTGGCCGGAATCTTCCATTCCAATGTTCCAGACCGATATCGAACCGTTTTTAGCGGCCATGAAAACCGAGGCGGAAAAATCGGGAAGTGCCTGGGTCACCGGTATTCCGTATTGGGACCTGCCTGAATCTCAGCAAAATGGCCAGCCGATGTACTACAACAGTATTATGGCCACCGGTACAGATTCAGAAGGCTTATACAAGAAACAGCGCCTGGTGCCATTTGGTGAATATATTCCTTTATCCGGCCTGTTAAGCTGGGTCTTGCCGGCCTTGCAGAATGATCCATCCATGAGTGGTTTTTCGCGCGGTGCCAAAGAACAAAAGCCGCTGATGATTCATAACTCGCCGTTGGGTGCAGCCATCTGTTATGAAGTGGCCTATCCGAATCTGACCCGTCGTAATGCCAGCCAGAGTGATTTTCTGGTGACTGTGTCCAATGATGCCTGGTTTACCGGTACAGCCGGCCCGTGGCAGCATTTACAGATGGTGCAGATGCGTGCCAAAGAAAATGGCCGCTGGTTTATTCGG
Organism: Acinetobacter sp. C15; assembly: GCF_013420645.1. Lineage (NCBI taxonomy): Bacteria > Pseudomonadati > Pseudomonadota > Gammaproteobacteria > Moraxellales > Moraxellaceae > Acinetobacter > Acinetobacter sp. C15. The sequence continues at coordinate 100,957 of NZ_VOXR01000007.1, read as the reverse complement.
GCCACCAATACCGGCGTGACCGCTTTTATTGACCATCAAGGCCATATTGTGCAGCAGGCCCCGATTGATCAGGAAGCAGTGCTACGCGGTGAATTACCGGCAATGCAGGGCCAGACCTTGTACACTCGCCTTAGTGATTGGCCGGTGCTGATCTTCTCCTTCCTGTTGCTGGTTTTGGGCTGGATCTATCGTCCACGTAAAGTAGATGTCAGCTTTAAGTCGAGAAGATAATTCGCCTATGAAGTCCCCCTTTATCAAAGGGGGGTTAAGGGGATTAATTTTATAAATCCCTCCCTTGCGAAGCAGTGCTTCTCACCCTTTGTAAAAGGGAGGAGTAATAAAAAAAACCGAGGTTCATGCCTCGGTTTTTTATTGTCTACATTTAAAGCTGGGTCACCAGATAGGACAGCATCGCCGCCAGAGAGAGCATCGGCAGATAGCGATAAACTTTTACCACTGCCTGCTCAAAGCAAGAAGCCTGTTCTGGTTCTAGTTTTAAAACAGTGGCTTGTAGCGCCGACCAGAAACTTAAGAGCAAGCACGAGCTCATCAGGCTCAGCGCGAAGAAACCAACCATAATCTGGCTGCTGCCTTCGGTGCTTTGCCAGAGATGCAAAAACCCCTGACTCAAGGGAAGCAGGCTTAAAATCAGCAGAACAGACTTCAGCATCGTCCAGTGAAACTGGTTAATTTCATCCGACAAGATTAATGCTTTCATACCATCCTCCAGACAAATATGTGCCTTTTGACTTATTATGAACGGTTTTAATGAAATAAATAGATGATATTGCTCCACATTCCCGGGATTATTGTAATCAGTACTGTTGGAAATAATTCTTATTATGAATCTCAAATCTGGAAGATTATCTTAAATTCATATTTATCAGAATATTAGAATATTTTTTATAATTAAGAGCGGCTTTGTTGCACAAAGATTTCATAACTATATGATTTTAAAAGTTTTGATTATTTTTTGATCCAAAATTAAATTTATTTAAATCAGATGCTTACATATTTATGCAACAAAGCCATTAAGAGCTATTATCACTTCACCTTTAATTGAATAGTCCAATCAGGTGAAGTGATATATTCCATCACGGCATTTATAATCAAGCCGGCTTAAGGCTGATAATAAATATCGGCATCGGTGCCTTCACCGCCCTGCTGACCATCTGCACCAAAAGAATACAGGTCAAAAGCGCGACCTTCAGAGCCTGGAATCACATATTGAATGTCATTGTCCCAGCTGTCTTTTGGATAACCGCCTTTGACATAACCACCCGGCAACCAGTTTTTAGCTGACGCGGGCTGATTGACCAGCGCATCTAAACCACCATCCTGCATGGACGGATAACGGCCATTGTCCAGCTTGTATTGATCCAGCGCGCCGGCCACACCTTTTAAGGTAATTGCGGTGGTATCGACTTTGGCTTTTTCACCACGGCCCATCACGTTCGGGACAATTAGCGCCGCCAGCACGCCTAAAATGACAATCACCACCATTACTTCAATGAGGGTAAAACCGGCCTGTTTATTCGAATAGGATTTCCGTTGCATCAGGTTCTCTCTTGAATCTTTCATCATTTGTTATCTTCAATGGGTCTCGATTTAAATCATATTATTCATATTGACAATAGGCAGCATCACCGCAATCACAATCACCAGCACAATACTGGCCATCAGCACCAGCATTAAGGGCTCCAGCAGCGCCAGTAAGGTCGAGATGAGCGTGGTCACCTCCCGATCCTGCATGGTCGATGCGCGCTCCAGCATCCGGTCGAGCTCACCCGATGCTTCACCACTTTTAATCATTTGTACCATCATCGGCGGGAAATAACCACTGCGCTCCAGCTGGGTGCCCAAGTTCCCCCCTTCGGTGACTTTCTCGGCCGCCAGATTAACCGAATCGCGGATCACCCAGTTACTGCTGACCGCAGCGCCAATTTTTAAGGCATCAACCAATGGTACACCGGACTGGGTCAGAATCGACAGGGTGCTGGCAAAACGTGCTGCGTTTATACCACGTGACAGTTTACCAAATAGTGGCAGTTTGAGGGTTAAACGATCAAATGCATAATGGCCGGCCGAGGTTTTTAAAAAGCGGACCAACAGGAAGATGCCCAGAATCGTCCCGACCAGCAAAAAGGGCCAGGCCAGACGGATAAAATCACTGGCTTGCATTAACGCCACGGTAATCCACGGCAAGGCGCCTTTGTCCTGATCAAAGGTTTTGACAATATCCGGCACCACATAGGTCATCAGCCCCATCACAATGGCAAAGGACATCAGCATTAAAATAATCGGATAAATCATCGCGCCTTGCACTTTTTTCTGCATGGCAAAGCGGTTTTCGGTGTAGTCCGACAGCTGGTCCAGAATTAAATCCAGATGTCCAGAACGTTCCCCGGCGGCAATGGTGGCAATATATAAATCCGGAAAATGCCCCGACTGCTGTAAGGCATTGGCCAGTGAATATCCTTCTAAAACCTTGGAGCGTACCGACAGCAATAAATTCTGCACATGGACTTTTTCACTTTGCTTGGCCACGGCGCGCAAGGCTTCTTCCAGCGGAATGGCTGCGGCCACCAGTACCGACAGCTGCCGGGTCATTAAGGCCAGATCATAAGCGGTCATTTTTTTCTGGAACCAGCGCTGGGCCTGATGCTTCTGTTTTTGTTCTACCGGATCAACGCTAATCGGGATAAGGGCCTTGTCACGCAATTGCTGACGAATCTGCCGTGCAGAATCCCCTTCTAAAACCCCTTTTTGCTGCTTTCCTGATGCATCAAGGGCTGTAAACTGATATGCAGGCATTGTAATGCTCTAATTTTCCAAAAAATTATTCAACGCAGTTGCGTCTCACCACCAAAATCATTCATATTCTGAGATATAAATTATTTGCTCACTCTATCATAACTCCAGATCGAGCACGACGACATTTTCATCAGGAAGCAGACCCGCTGTTATGCCAAATTCGCCCGTTCATCCCGCCCCCATCTACCGTGTTCGTGTAGCTGTTCCGGTCTATCTGTATGACGGGTTTGACTATATGCTCAGTGCGGCCGAATATCAGCAGGCTGCCGTTGGCGCGCGGGTGCTGGTGTCCTTTGGCCGGCAGAATCTGGTGGGCATCATTATTGAAAAACTCCCGCCCGATCATCCGCTTGACCCCAAGATTAAACTGAAAGCCATTAGCGAGCTGCTCGACCAGCAGCCGATTCTAGATCAGAAAGTTTTAACTTTGTTGACATGGTCGGCGCAGTATTATCAGTTTCCGATTGGCGAAGTGATGCATAGCGCCCTGCCCAGCCTGTTACGTCAGGGACGCCCGTATAATTTACTGGCACGAATGTGGAAACTACTGGATGATCAGGCCGAAGCCAAACTGAAGCGCTCCGAGAAGCAGCAGGAGGCCTATAAAGTCCTGAAGCTGCATCCGAGCGGGACTTCAGAAAATATCCTGAATCTGGCCGGTATTGAAACTGCAACCTTAAAAGCGCTGGAAAAAAAGCAGATTTGCTATTGCGATCTGGAGCAGCAGGATTTTAGCCCGGTGCCAATGACGCTGGCGCAAATGCCGTTAACCCCGAACAGTGACCAGCAACAGGCCATTGAAACCGTACTGAAAGCGCAGCATCGTTATCAGGCCTTTTTACTCGATGGTCTGACCGGCAGTGGTAAAACCGAAGTCTATCTGCAGATCATGCAGGAAGTGCTAAAACAGGGAAAACAGGTATTGGTGCTGGTGCCGGAAATTGGCCTGACCCCTCAAACCATTAGCCGCTTCCAGTCTCGTTTTCACTGTCATATTGCGCTGCTGCATTCCGGTTTAAATGACAGCAAACGTTTGCAGGCCTGGCAGGCCGCCCAGACCGGCAAGGCTTCGATTATTCTTGGTACACGCTCGGCAATTTATACCCCGCTGCCCAATCTGGGGCTGATTATTCTGGATGAAGAACACGACCTGTCATTTAAACAGCAGGAAGGCTTTCGTTACCATGCCCGTGATGTAGCCTTATACCGTGCCCATTTAGAAAACTGCCCGGTGATTCTCGGTTCGGCTACCCCTAGTATTGACAGCTATGCCCTGACCGAACAGGGTAAAATGACCCGTCTGGAACTGAACCAGCGTGCCGGCCCGGCACTGATGCCGAAAATTCACATCATTGATTTAAAAGTTGCGCAAAAACAGCAAGGTCTAAGCTTGCTGCTGATTCAGGAAATCAAAAAACGCCTGCAGAAAAAAGAACAGGTGCTGATTTTCTTAAACCGCCGTGGTTATGCACCGGTGCTGGTCTGTGACAGCTGCGGCTGGCAGGCACAATGCCCACACTGTGATGCCAACTTTACCCTGCATCATAGTCCATATACCCATCTGCATTGCCATCATTGTGGCACCATTCACCGCAAGCCGGAGCAATGCCCGCAGTGCCAGCATAGCGAACTGAAAACCCTGGGCATGGGCACGGCCAAGGTTGAAGAAAACCTGCAACATCTGTTCCCGGACTATGAGGTGGTGCGGGTAGACCGCGATTCCACCAGCCGCGTCGGCAGCTGGCAAAAAATTTATGACCGCATTCAAACCAGCCAGCCACTGATTCTGCTTGGCACCCAAATGCTGGCCAAAGGCCACCATTTTCCTTATGTGACTCTAGTGGCGATTTTGGATATTGATGCCGGCCTGTTAAGTGTTGATATCCGGGCGCCAGAGCGGACTGCGCAGCTGATTGTGCAGGTGGCCGGTCGTGCCGGCCGCGGTGAACATAAAGGCGATGTCTATTTACAGACCCTGCGTCCTGATCATCCGCTGCTGAGCACCCTGGTCGAGCAGGATTATCGTGCCTTTGCCCGGCAAACCTTAAAAGAACGTCAGGCCGCCCTGCTGCCCCCGTTTCGCTATACCGCCCTGATTCGCTGCGAATCCAAAAGTCAGGAGCAGAACCAGCAGTTTTTACAGCAACATGCCCAGTGGCTGCGAGAAAATTCTGAACAGTTAATTGATATCTGGGGCCCGATTCCGGCGCCAATGGAACGCAAGGCCGGCCGCTATCAGGCGCATCTGGTGCTGTTGTCGCAAGATCGCGCCCGTTTACATTTTTATCTACGTGCATGGTGGCAAAATATGTTGCATCACAAGCCATCAAATATGAAACTTAGCTTAGATATAGACCCTCAGGAATTCAGTTAACCACTGACTTTGGCTGCAGCCTGAGGGCACCATAACTCCTAGGATTGTCGATGTCGTTACTGCTGCAAATCACCCTGTTTCTGGGTGCCTCTTTATTACTGGTTCCGCTGCTCAAGCGTTTTGGGATTGCCACCGTACTCGGCTATCTGTTTACCGGTATTTTATTGGGCCCGAGTGTGTTCAATATCGCCAGCGACCCGGAAGCCATTCAGGAACTGGCTGAATTTGGCGTCATTTTACTGATGTTCATTATTGGTCTGGAACTCAGACCCCAGCGGCTCTGGCAAATGCGTCAGTCGATTTTTGTCATGGGCAGCGCGCAGGTGGCTGTCACCGGCCTGTTACTGGCGATTCTGGTGTTTTTCAGTTTGCAGCAGCAAATTGCTGCCAGCCTGATTATTGGTTTTGCCCTGGCCCTGTCCTCAACCGCCTTTGTGCTGCAACTTTTAAATGAAAAACAGCAGCTGAACAGCAGTTATGGCCAGCAGTCTTTTTCAATTCTGCTGTTTCAGGATATCGCCGCCATTCCATTAATTGCGATTATTCCCTTGCTGGCCGGTACCGAATCGACTCATCACGGGCTGGCCTATTTCGCCGCGATTTTAGCTACCTTTAGCGGACTGTTTTTATTTAGCCGTTATCTCATGCGCCCGTTTTTCCGTTTTGTTGCCAAAACCGGCGCGCATGAGCTGATTACCGCGGTCGGCCTGTTTATTGTGCTGGCCGTGGTCTGCCTGATGGATGTCTTGGGGATTAGCACCACGCTTGGCGCCTTCCTGACCGGGGTGCTACTGGCCGATTCCGAATTCCGACATGAACTGGAAGCCAGTATTGCACCGTTTAAAGGACTATTGCTCGGCCTGTTTTTCATGACCGTGGGGATGACCACTCAGATGTCCCTGCTGATCGACAGTCCACTGTTCATTCTCGGCGGCGCCTTAGTACTGCTGTTGGTGAAATTTATTTCCCTGACCGCAATTGCCCGGTATTTTAAATATTCCTGGCAAAACAGTTTGCTACTGGCCACCTGTCTGGCGCAAGGCGGTGAATTTGCCTTTGTGGTGTTACAGGTTGCCTTAACAGAAAAAGTGGTGGCACAGGCCATTTTAGAGCCGATTACCCTGATGGTGACCCTGTCGATGGTGCTAACCCCGGTGCTGTACTGGTTCATGACCAGCCAGGTGATTCCGCGTCTGAATCAGGACAAGACGCCGGAATATGACCAGATTCCCGATGCGCATCCAGCGCTGATTATTGCCGGTTTTGGCCGGGTTGGGCAGATTATTGCACGGGTGGCCTATTTGCAGCACCTACCCTATACCGCCATTGACAGCAACCTGGATAAAGTTGATTTTGTGCGCAATTATGGCGGTAAAGTCTATTATGGCGATGCCACCCAGCCCGATATTTTACGTGCCGCCGGGATTGAACATGCCAAGACCTTTATTCTGGCCATTGATGATATTGAAGACTCGATGAATGTGGCCCGGCATATCCGCCTGAATTATCCGCAGCTCAAACTGCTGGTGCGTGCCCGTGACCGCCATCATGTGCATTTATTGCGGGATTTAGGCGTTGAACACATCTGGCGCGAAACCTATTTATCTTCTTTAGGCATGGCCTATTGCGCGCTGCGCGACCAGGGTATTGCTGAAGAAGATGCTTACAAGAGTATCGAATTGTTTCGCAGTTATGATGAAAAATTACTGGCCCAGCAGCAGAATATTTATACCGATGAGCAAAAAATCTATGAAACTCATCGCAATGCACTGGCCGAACTGGAGCACCTGTTCGAGAATGATGCCCAGGTCCGGGAAAGCCCGACCGGTGTAGATTTAAAGCGTTCACTACAAAACCATCATATTGATGTAACACGTAATGAATCAAACTGACTTGTGATTTACAATATCATCACCATTAATGCAGGGTTATGGAGAATTTTATGTCTGATTTACGCCAACGCTTTTTTATTGAAGATAGCCCTGTCCGCGGTGAGATTGTTCATCTTGAAGAAGCCCTGCAAACCATTTTGGCCCAACGTGACTATGCGCCTGCCATCCAGGTCCTTTTGGGAGAAATGCTCAGTGCCACCGCTTTGCTGGCCAGTACCTTAAAAATTAAAGGTCGGATTAGCCTGCAAATTCAGGCCAGCGGCACCTTTAAATGGGCAATGGCCGAATGTAATCATCTGGGTGAAATTCGTGCTTTGGCAGATTATGAACCAGATCCACATTTCCAGCAGGCTGAAGACAGCAGCACGGTACTCAAAACCCTGGTCAATCCGGTGCTGTTTATTAATATTGAACCGGAATTTGGTGAGCGTTATCAGGGTATTGTGCCTTTAGACAAGCCAAACCTGGCCGGCTGCCTGATGCAGTACTATGATTTATCTGCACAAATTCCAACCCGCATTGTACTGGCCAGCAACGACCAGCGTTCTGGCGGTTTACTGATTCAGCTGTTACCGCGAAATAGCGAAGAAGAACAGCAACGTGTAGATGAAGATTTATGGCCACGCCTGACCATGCTGACTGAAACCCTGAAAACCAGCGAACTGACCGATCTGGAAGTTCAGGAAGTGCTGTACCGTTTGTACAACGAAGAAGAAGTACGTCTGCCAGAAGTCGAACATCTTAAATTTGGCTGCACCTGTTCCAAAGAACGCTGTGCTACGGCGCTGACCCAGATTGGAGCCAATGCAGTACGTGAAACCCTGGAACATCAAAACCCGATTGTGATGGATTGCCAGTTCTGTAATGCACGTTATCAGTTTACTGCAGAAGAAGCACTTGGCCTGTTTGGTGAACACCTAAGCTAGGCCGCAAGATTCAAGACTACCAAGAGATCAAACCGGAGAACGGTTTGGTCTCTTTTTTATGTTCAGTTTCATGCGCTTATTCAATCTTTATGACCCTGTAAATATAGGTTCGAATAGCTCACGCTTTTTACTGAACTCAGCATCAATCTCGCTCAAGCCGTTACTCATCTTTTTTAAGCTATGGGGTTGCGACAAACCATACCGCTTTATTCATCTAGCGCAAGCACACATTCTCTGTATAACCTGACTGATGAATTCAAGCGTGTGCAATAGTTGCAACTATTTAGTGGTTTCATATCTTATTGTGATCGTTTTCACTTATTATTTCATTGATTTAACAGTATTTTCTTCTATAGAATTAGGCACTTTACTCTAATTTTAATAACGCGCATTGCGTTGTGGGATAATAATCATGAAAAAGGGGTTTACAGGGATTGTTGCTGGATTGCTTTTGGCAACAGTTTCAGGCGTATCTTTCGCAGAGAATGATCCATTGGTGGGGAAATGGAAAACAATTGATGACCGTACCAGTTATTCCCGTGCCGATGTCGAAATCCGTAAAAAGCCAGATGGCACCTATGAAGGTATTATTGTTGAAACCCGCAACATTCCGGGCGCAGAAAAAATGAATATTTGCCACCAATGTCCGGGTCAACTTAAAAACAAACCGTTTATCGGCTTGCCATTTATCTGGGGCTTTAGGCAGGATCCAAAAAACCCGTTACAGTTTGTGCAAGGCAGTGTACTCGACCCGATTGGCGGCAAAGTCTATAAAGGCAAGGCACGCCTAAGTGCCAACGGTAAACGCCTGACCTTACGCGGCTATGTCGGTGTTTCCGTGATCGGTCGTAGTGTGACCTGGATTAAATACTGATTCTTCAACAAGTTTACAAGAGGCTTCTACGGAAGCCTTCATTTTATCTTAATGACATGGACATAATTTGAAACAATATAGTTGCTCTACCCTCTGTCCGTCCCTCTCGAAAGCCTGAATAATGAATAAAATTTAAACAGTTTATTTAAGCTGAAGGTAGGCCTGTTGACTGTTCTTACTGCCAGCAAAATGGCGAAAAAGCAAGCAAGGCTACGTTTCAAGCACAAAGGAATACCAAACAAAACAGCCAAATGCTGAAATATGGTTTTAAATAAAATTAATCCTTCAGATAAAACAACAAGAGCGCAGCGCATAGACCCGAAATTACGTTAGAACAACTCATGCATCTGCTCTTCCTTGTTTTAACAAGTTCAAGCTAAAAGGAGTAAGCCATGACCACGATCCAATATCGCGAAAACTCCCAGTCTGGTCGCCCACAAGCTGAAATTATAGATGAGCGCGTATCTTTTGATTTAGAGCATTTTGCTGAAGCTTGTGGTCAAAGCCCGGAATGGGTATTACAGCTTTTAGAATATGACATTCTCCCTTCACGTCCGGAAGAACGGATTCACCAGTTTTTTGGGGAAGATGTCTCTCGTGCCCGCCAGGCCTATCGCCTGCAACGTGATTTTAATGCCAGCTTTTCTGCCGTCGCCATGATGCTCGACCTGATTGATGAGCTGCAAAATTTGCGCAAAGAAGTCAAACATCTGCATTTAAGACAAAGCTAGGCACCACGCCATTTACTCTCTACAGGGAAATCTGCGTATTTCCCTCTCTTTATTTTTGGGAAAATAGACGGTCGCAATGAAAACAAAAGAATGCAACAAAAAGGTCAAACTCATGTTCCCGGAGTTTCGGGAATTAATGCAACAACTGCGCGAAGACAACCCACATTTTGCGCGCCTGTTTGAAGATCATGAACATCTGGACCGGAAAATCAGCCAGCTCGAGCTTGATCCGGTTCATCAGATTAATGATGATATCGAGGCGCTGAAACGCAAAAAATTAAAACTGAAAGATCAGATTTATCAGCTTTTGCAGCAGGCCCAGCAAAATCCTTCATCTTCACCTTAACCGGTTTTTATTGCAGTGCGATGAAATCTGCACGCTGCCCGAAAGAAAGCAGATGCTTTCTTTCGGGCAGGCAAATGAAGGCTGCATTATTTTGGTTTAAGCTGAGAATCGCGAAGAGCGCTTTCATCTTCCAGCGGTAACGGCTTGCCGGGCACATAATCTAGAAACCAGAACAGGTCAATCCGAGTCCGATCCGGCCGCTGCGAAAGCATATCCAATACGCTTTTTTCACCGCGTCCCACCATATGCCGCCGATAAAAATAATACAGCAGCAACAAGGTGGTAATAAGCATGGTGCCGAGCATCACCCAGAAAGCATAGGGTGAATCCAGCCCCGGAATCATCACGAAATTCATGCCATAAATTCCGGTTAACAGGGTTAAGGGTGCAAACACCGCGGTAATAATCGCCAGAATCCGCATATTTTCATTGGTCTGGTTGGCAATAGCAGAAAAATGCAGGTCAATCGCCGCCTGAATCGCACTTCTTAAACGCAAGGTATGTTTCTGGATGCGGGCCACATGGCTGCTTAAGTCATCGACCCGCACCAGCATGATTTCCTGTTTTTCACTGCGTTTCTTGCCTTTTAAATGCAGATAGTTTTCAACAATTTCATCGCGTAGTTCCTGCAAGGTATCAATCTGTTCTTCACACAGATTTTCCACCTGCTGAAATGCCATATTTTCCTGTAGCAACTGATGCCACTGGTTAAAACGGCGATGGCCCTGCAACAGCTCACGCTGCCAAAACTCGACCCGGCGGGTTAAAGGATGGCGCAGGTTTAAATAGTCATCGACCATACTGTTCAGTAAACGTAAGGCCAAATCTAGAGGCGAGGTTGCCAGTTTTTTCGGTTTATTCTGCTCTTCAGCCGGCCGGCTTAAAATGGTATCTAAACGGGCAATATAATTTTCAATGGCTTTATTGCCCTGCTCACGCACCGTAATAAGCACCTGCGGGGTCAGAATAAAACTGACTGGTGTGATGCTTAAGCCAAACACATGCTCATGCGCTTCGTCATTAAAGTTATAAATCTGGTCATCCGGGGTAATCAGTTTGCGGAAAATCAGCAGGTCATAATCTTCCAGACTATCGAAATTGCAGGGATGTTCCAGATTTAAAATATCGCGCAGATGATATTCGTTCAGCCACAGCTGGGTGAGCTGCAGTACCTGTTGCTGCCACTGTTCCGGATGCTGGCGTACATCTTCCCGGGTATAGTCCAGCCAGATAAATTCTGCCTCGGCGGCCGGCCCCCGATGCAGAAATAACTGTTGTGTGGTGTCATGGAGGGAAAAATAATACTGTTGCATCCGCGTGCATCCACATTCCTGTCATTTTATTTTGCGATCATGCCATAAAAAAGCCCGCTTCATAAAGCGGGCTTTTTCAATTCATCAGGGCCTGAAATTAAGCCTGATCAATGTCTTTCATGGTTAACTTGATACGGCCACGGTTGTCGACATCTGCAACCTGGACTTTCACTTCCTGGCCTTCTTTCAGTACGTCAGTCACGTTAGCTACACGCTCATTTGAAATTTGAGAAATGTGCAGCAGACCATCTGTACCCGGCATGATGTTTACGAAGGCACCGAATTCAACAATACGAATTACTTTACCGGCGTAGATTTTGCCTGGTTCAACTTCAGCAGTTAAAGCCTGAATTTTGGCAATAGCCGCTTGTGCAGCTGCTTTGGTTTCACCAAATACGCGAACGGTACCGTTGTCTTCAATATCAATTGCCGCTTTGGTTTCTTCAGTGATTTGACGAATGGTTGCACCGCCTTTACCAATCACGTCACGGATTTTGTCCGGGTTGATGGTAATGACCTGGAAGGTAGGCGCATGCATTGAAATTTCTGGACGTGCACGTGAAATCACTTTGTTCATTTCGTTCAGGATGTGCATACGACCGGTATAAGCCTGGTTCAATGCCACTTCCATGATCTCTTCAGTGATCCCTTCGATTTTGATGTCCATTTGCAGCGCAGTAATACCGTTGGCAGAACCGGCAACTTTAAAGTCCATGTCGCCCAGGTGGTCTTCGTCACCCAGGATGTCAGAAAGCACTGCGAAACGCTCGCCTTCTTTGACCAGACCCATCGCAATACCCGCAACTGGTGCTTTTAGTGGAACACCGGCATCCATCAGTGACAGAGATGCACCACATACAGACGCCATAGAAGATGAACCGTTCGATTCAGTAATGTCCGATACAATACGGATTACGTACGGGAAGCGGTCAGCAGCTGGAAGAACCGCTTGTACACCACGACGTGCCAGACGACCGTGACCGATTTCACGACGTTTAGGACCAGACTCACGACCCGTTTCACCAACCGAGTAAGCCGGGAAGTTGTAGTGCAACATGAAGTTGTCAGTTTTGGTTCCAGCCAGGGTATCAACCATTAATGCATCACGGGTGTTACCAAGAGTCGTTGTTACCAACGCCTGTGTTTCACCACGGGTGAACAGCGCAGAACCGTGAGCACGATCAAGAACGCCCACCTGTACATCTAACGCACGTACAGTTTTGGTGTCACGACCATCAATACGCGGCTTACCAGACAGGATGTTGTCACGTACAGTGCGGTATTTCAGATCTTCAAACAGTTCATTCAGGTCATCTGCGATGCCATCTACATCTTCTTCAGGTACGAACTGCGCAACCGCCTCTGCTTGCAATGCATCCAAAGCAGCATAACGGTCTTGTTTGATTGCAATGGTATAGGCTTCAGAGATTTTCGCTTCAAACGCTTCTTTTAATTTCGCGCGAAGGTCTTCATTTTTCTCTGGTGCAGTCCAGGTTGACTCAGTTGCGCCAGCCGCTGCTGCAAATTCATTAATCGCCTGAATCGCAATTTGCATTTCGTCATGACCGAATAACACTGCGCCCAGCATCTGGTCTTCAGACAGTTCTTTCGCTTCAGATTCAACCATCAGTACTGCAGCTTCTGTACCTGCAACCACGAGGTCAAGGTCAGACTGTGCCAGCTGTTCGTGGTTCGGGTTCAGGATGTATTCACCGTTGATTAAACCCACACGTGCTGCACCAATTGGGCCACGGAACGGTGTACCCGCAATTGCCAGTGCTGCTGAAGTACCTAACATGGCAGCAATATCCGCTTCCATGGTTTTGTCAGAAGAGACAACTGTTGCTGTTACCTGGATTTCGTTGTAATAACCTTCGGGGAACAATGGACGAATTGGACGATCAATAAGACGTGAAATTAAAGTTTCTGCCTCAGACGCACGGCCTTCACGTTTGCCATAACCACCCGGAATACGGCCAGCAGCGTATTGCTTTTCTTGATAGTTTACGGTTAGTGGGAAAAAGTCCTGACCGGCTTTTGCTGTTGGCTGTGCAACTACCGCCACCAGTACCGATACACCACCCATGGTGATTAAAACCGAGTTGGCCTGACGTGCAACACGACCGGTTTCCAGTACCACGTTGTACTGACCATATTGGAATTCTTTACGAATAATATTAAACATTGACATGTATTTTTGTTTCCTGATTTTATTCTAGTGGAGACCCCTAAGGTTTGGCATTCACGACTCAGGTTCAAGTAAATGACAAAGCTTAGAAGCCGACCTCACTAGAAATATAGGTTTTTTAAACACAAAGAAGGAGCGAAACAATCGCCCCTTCTTAATTACCCGGTCAACGCCGGGTACACTTTAGTTTTCAGACATACAGCGCAACGCATGCAATAACCCGAAAATAAAAGTCTAAATCGAATTAACGACGTAAACCTAAAGCACCGATCAACGCAACATAACGACCGTGATCTTTACCGTTTAAGTAGTCTAATAATTTACGACGTTGGTTAACCATACGGATCAGACCGCGACGGCTATGGTGGTCGTGTTTGTGCTCTTTGAAGTGACCTTGTAAGTCATTGATTTGAGCAGTTAAAAGAGCTACTTGAACTTCTGGTGAACCAGTGTCGTTTTCAGCACGAGCAAATTTAGCGATGATCTCTGCGCGATCTGCGTTTGTTAAAGCCATTCGATTTCTCCGAGATGCTTATAAAATACCTTGATAAAAATCAAACCGATGTCAAGCATCTGTCTGACTGCCGTGCATCACTACAGCAAGTGCATTATTTTAAGACAAAACCGCTTAAATTGCAAAACACAACGCGAAAAAGCCATGAATTATCCGATGCGATGTCACATGAATGATGCAACGTCTACCCGGAGGATTGATTCTATTCATAAAACACCAAAGAGAAATCCGGGATGATGAAACGTAAATAAGCTGAAGTGGAATAAAAATAGCCCGGGAATAAATTCCCGGGCTATTTTTTGCGCTGTAGTTTCTTCTTTTTTCGTTGTTCTAATTTTATTTATTGTGATGTATAGCGAGGCTTTGGCCTTCTTCTAATCAACATTCCCTGTTTTAATTGGCTTTCCTTATGTGATAGATTTTGCCACAAGCCCTTGGGGAAAGAAGCAGATAATTACCTCTCTCCTTGTACGTTTTCGCTTACGTCGATGAATGACGCTTCATTTTTTTGATTTTGAACTGCCAATAAAAAAGCCCTGTAGTCTCTCCCAAAACTACAAGGCTTAGCGGCTGTAAGTTTCCTCTTTTTTTCACCTACTTCAATGTAAGCTCGCTGTCTCTCGACTTTCTTATTCTGGTTTTGCGATTTTCCTCAACTTTCCGTGTTGAGCTTTTGTGTGAAGTCATCTTCTCAAAAACTCAGGCAAAGCTCTATGCGCAAATTTCTCGAATCGTTGTAAGCATTTTCTTACAACGGCCGGGTTTATTTATGCCAACTTTATAATGACAAATGTTCATTTACTTTTTCTAACACACCACTGTTACGGCTGGTTTTCACGGTTAAGGCCTGTACCAGCGCCTGCCGGTCGGCCAGTAAACTCACCACCGATTTGGCCCGGGTAATGGCGGTATAGATCAGTTCCTTGCTCAGCAGATTCTGCGCGGCCTGATCCAGCACCACCGCCACATGCTGAAACTCCGAACCTTGAGATTTATGAATGGTCAGAGCAAATGCGGTTTCAATATTTTTTGGCAAGCGTGTGGCTGGCACCCATTTATCCAGACTCGGGAAATACACTTCAAACTGCCGGTTGCCCTCACGCAGACGTTGCAGACACAGGCCAATATCACCGTTGGACAGGCCGAGCTGATAGTCGTTATAGGTCATCATTACCGGCCGGCCGACATACCAGTCGCCCTGCTTGGCCACGTCCAGAGCCAGTTGCTGCAACAAACGCTGCTCAATCTGCATGTTCAGCTGTTGCAAGCCCAAGCCACCATGCCGAATTGCAGTCAGAATCCGATACTGGTCAAAGGCTTTCACCACCTGCGCCACCACCGCGTCCGGATCATCGGCCTGTAAATACTGTTTTAGGCTGTGCACATAGCCCTGATAGCCCAGCATCAGTTTGTCATAATAACCCTGCCCGGCTATGGGATCCGGGGCTTCATCGGGTAAATATTCCAGTTGCAGTACATCGGCCATGTCCTGCGTTAAAGTTACGGCCTGTAATTCGCCCGGCTGCACCAGCTGTGCGGCAAACTGCTGCAAGATTTGCGCGGCCGGCTGTTCAGCCGTTTGCTGCTGAATAAAGCGGGCCATTTCACCAATTAAGGCACCGGCTTTAAAACGGCGACTGGTGACCAGATGCACATGATTATCTGCCAGTGCCGGCACCTGCTGTAAATCGGCCAGTACCGAACCAACATCGACCGACGCCAGCTGCTGCGCATCTCCCAGTAAAATCACCCGGGTCTGTTCAGCAATGGCATTGAACAGCATACTGGCCAGATTCAGGTCCAGCATGGAGGCTTCATCAATCACAATCAGGTCATAAGGCAACGGCTGCCGGGCATGAAAACGTGGCTGCTGCCGGTTGCCAAGGCCCAAAAGCCGGTGGATGGTAATCGGGGTCAGGCGTTTGAGATCGTCACTGACCAGATTGGCAATTTTCGGATCATCAAAGGAATTCTGCAGTGCTTCTTTCATACGCTGCGCGGCTTTTCCGGTCGGGGCCGCCATGGCAATCCGGATTTCCGGCAAGGCCTGGTTTAGCACGGCAATAATCCGCGCCAAAGTATAGGTTTTACCGGTACCCGGGCCGCCCGTAATCAGGTTAAAAGCGGTAGTCGCGGTCATTTTGAGCGCCTGCTGCTGGTGCTGGTCTTCCAATAAATGCAGATAGTCCGACACATCTACCGCCGTAACAGCTTGCTGTTTTAAGCGTGCCACCTGCTGTGCCAGCGCCGACTCCAGCGCCCAATAACGGTACAGGTATAAATGCTGCTGGTCATAAATAAACGGCGCCACCGAACCCGGTTCAGAACCGGAACCGACCAGATTGGCCAACGCTGCCACCTGTTCGGCAGAAGCGGCTATACAGCTGTCACCATTGAGAGTAGCCTCCAGCAACTGCGCGATGATTTTAGCGGAATCTTCTCGCTTTTCCGCCTGAAAAAAAGGCGCCTGTAAAAGATAGTTACTCCAAAGCGCAAACCATGCCGGGGTTTGGGTTTCAGGCGTTGCTGCTAAAACTGTCCGCTGGTTGTCCACACTATTATCCTCAAAGTTATCCACATGCTAAATCATTCTTTCTTTAAATGTTATTAAATGATTTAGGCAATTTTCCCCAGTTGATCGACAGTTGGATTCCCCAACAGTGCATCCAGTCGCAAAATAAACTCGACCGGCGGTTTCCAATGGTACACGCCCTGCCCGGCCTGACCATTCATGCCGCGCAAATACAAATAGCTGGCCCCACCTAAATGTTGATAAATATCGTAATTTTCCAGATGGACTTTCAGGTAGCGATGCAGGGCCACCAGATACAGACCGGCCTGCAGCCAGTAACTGGACTGTGACATGCTGGCCTGCACCGAGGCCGCCTGATAATGCGACTGATCGGCGCCTAAAAAGTTACTTTTATAATCGGCAATATGGTAACGGTGGCCATCAAAATACACCAGGTCAATCGAACCGGTTAAATAGCGCGCCGAATTGGCATCATGAAAATCCAGCATCTGAATGCCATATTCATCAAACAGCTGATGAATCCGCTTGATCGCCAAGACCTGATCGGACAAGGACAGATAAAACGGAAATTCTGCCAGATGCTGCTCGGGCGCCAGCTGTTTTAACTGAAAGCCCGGATGCAGCGGTGTACTCAGCACATCCAGCAGCCAAGCCGACAGCCAGCTCAGCAAGATTTCCTCCGTATGTTCCGGATATTCCTGACTAAACTTGTCCTGCAGCTCCTGCCACAAAGAAGGATAATCATTTTTAAAACGGCGCTGGATTTCCAGCGGCCAGTCCTGCTGATCCTGAAAATCAATGTGTTCAAAAATCTCATGCAGGAAATTACCGGCCAGCGTACCCATCGGGAACTGGCGTTTAATCCAGGCAATCGGCTGATTCAGGATGTCGACATCAGCCACCGCTACTGGCTGATGCACTTCATCAGAGGCACTGCTGTGCTGCTCAATATGAGCCGCCAGCGCATCAATCGCCTGTTTACGGCTTAAATGCTGGGCCAGAGCACTGAAACTGGTTTTACTGCGCGGATAGAAACGCTGCTGCGGGAAAGTCTTTGCCGTTAATGGTAGCGTCTGCTCATGCTGCTGCAGCTTCAGCTTTGGCGGCTTTTCAGTCAGCAATGCTTCATCGCCACAATGCGGATGCTGGAAAACGTCACTGCCCTGACCGCGCCAGAAAGCCAGACCGGAACAGGATTTGCCGCTCTGATCCTGCAAAATGGCATAGACCCGATGGCTGGCCCGGGTCAGCGCCACATACCACAGACGGCGTTGCTCAGCTTCGGCCCGAAGCTGATGCTGCTGTTGATCCTCTGCACTGAGCAAGGCTGCTGCATTTACCGCAATCAGACGCTGCTGCTCGGTTTGACCGGTCAGCGGATTGACCGCCTGAATGGTCGAGAAATTCAGGGTTTTGTTGACCTCGCGAAAATCCTTATCCGCCCCCAACAAGAACACCACTTTAAACTCCAGCCCTTTGGACTGGTGGATGGTCATCAACTGTACCCCGGCGGCATTGGACAGTTTTCGCTCCAGTTCCCACTCGCGTTCACTTGGCGCCTGCAACTGTTTTAAATACCACTGATACAGGGTTTGTGCACCCTGATAATGTTCGCTGTGCTGGCTAAGCAGTTCGCTTAAATGGCGCAGATTGACCACCACCCGTTCATTGTCACGGCTGTGATGGGCGACCAGATTCTCCCAGACCTGAAACAGGTTCAGGGCATATTGCCAGGCACTTAAAAAGCCTTTTTCAAACCAGATGCTGCGGATGCAGTCAAAATCATCCATAAACTGGCTCAGGCCGGCCGGATGGGCTTCCAGTTCCAGTAAGCGCTGTAAATTAAAATTCAGCAGGCGGCTTAACAAGGCTCTTTTGACTTTGGCTTCATCATAAGGATGCATAATTGCGGTCAGCACCGCCCCCACATCTTTGGCGATCTGGCTGTCAAACACACTGCGTTTGGATGGACGGTTCACCCGAATCCCGAGCCGCTCCAGCTCGTACTGCACCTTGTCCAGCCCGTCATGGTTTTTGGACAGCACCGCAATATCATCTTCAATTAGCGGGCTGCGCTCCTGACCATTGTGCAGATAGATCTGCTGCTGCGCCGCCTGATTTAAAAGCTCCCGGATTTTCCAGGCCACCTGCAATGCTTCATTATTTTTGTCTTCTAGCATTAACCAGCGCAAGGGCTGCCGGTTCTCCCCTTGCCCGTCAATTAAGGCCGGATGGGGGCGAGGTCCAGCTTCTACCAGGCTATATTGCACCTCTTCACCAAAATCCATCTGGCGCTGGAACAAGGCATCGACCACTTCCACCAAAGCCGGAATAGAACGATGATTGTATTTCAGGCTATACAGACGTCCCTGTTTGGCCTGCACATCGGCCCGGGCCTTGTTATAGGTCAGCATATCACCGCCGCGGAAACCGTAAATGGCCTGTTTTGGATCACCCACCATAATCATGCAGCCCTGCTGATAATAGCGGGCATGACGCCAGATACTGGCCAGCATACTGTCCTGATCCTGGTTTGTATCCTGAAATTCATCGACCAGAATCAGCGGATATTTACTGTGCACAAACTGGGCAAAACGCAGTCCCTGCTCGCCCTGCAAGGCTTCCGACAGGCTGCGGATCTGCTGGGCAAAGGTGGTTTCACCTTTTTGCTGCAACACCTGTGGCAGGCGTTTTTTCACTTCGCGGCTTAAATAGTATTTGAGATAGGCATCCAGCAGCTCTAAATCCAGTTGCAGCTGCTGCAACTGCTGGCAGAAGGCTTTTAGCCGTTGAATCACCGCATGCTGTTCAAATTGCGTCAGCACCTCGTCCGGACATTTGTTCAGCACTTTTTTGGTGGATAAATCGGTACACAGCTTTAAGGTTTTTTCAAAATGTGGTGCAAACAAGGCATAGCCACGTTGCTGGGACAACGCCTTTAGTAATGCCGGCAAAGCCTCGCATAAGGTGTGTTGCATCAGCTGATTGGTGCGCCACTTTTTCCCAACCAATGCAGCGTACTGGCCCTGCTCCAGATAATAGTCGCTTAGGCTGTCGACATCAGCCAGATCCAGCTGCAACAACTCATCAATGGCTGCTTCAAACTGGTTTAAATCCAGTTCGGGCGCCGGTACTTCACGAAACTGGGCCGAGGCAAAATTCAGGGTATTTTCAACAATACCCACATAGGCGTCGACATGCTTGAGTTTCTTTTGCAACAGCAGATAATTCACCACCTGCTGTGGCTGGGCCTGCAGCCATTGCCGCAGCACATCATGAATCAGCTGATGCACATAACTTTTGGCATCATCAGTAATATCGGCGCGTTCAATCTTGCCACATTCAAAACTGAATTCTCGCAACAACTTCTGGCTAAAACTGTCTAAGGTACCCACAAACAGTTCATCCAGCTGGTCAATCACCAGCTTGAGCCGGTCACGGGCAAAGTCCGGTTTGGCAGCATAATCCGCCAGCACTTTTTGCAATAGCGGATCGGACTCAGTCTGGGCCTTGGCTTGCAGTTCGGCTTCAGTATAGGACTGGCACTGTTCAAAATAACGTAGGGTTTCAACCAGACGTGCACGAATCCGGCTTTTCAGCTCGGCCGCGGCGGCACGGGTAAAGGTGGTCGCCACCACCTGATGGGGTAAATAGGCTTCCAGAAAAATCCGCACAATCAGGCTGGTTAAGGTATAGGTCTTGCCGGTGCCAGCCGAAGCTTCAATCCAGTGCAGCCCCTTGAACTGCATGTCGGTAATGGGCTGGAAAGATAGTGGCGAAGAATGTGGAGTAGCGGCCATCATTTACTCCTCAAGCGTCTGCTGGTGCCAGAAAATCGGCTGGTATAAATCATAGGAAAACTGTTCACAGGCATGCGCCAATAATAAACTGGCATCCTGCTCCTGCAAAATAAACTGCCAGTCACGATGATGCTTGCAGGCTTCGTTGTCGGCCACCGAAAAGGCACTAAACTGGCCCGAATCATTCCAGTCCTTATACAGCCCCTCCAGATCTTTCAGCTGCATACGCTGTTCGGCATCGGGTTCCCATTCATGCTGCTTGCCTTTTTCCGCCACTTTCAGCAGCAAGGCCGATGGCAGCACCAAAGGCTGGCGCTGGCCATAGTCCCAAGCCTTAAACCAGTGTTCCAGCCACTGTCTGGCCTGATTGGAACTGACTCCTTCACAGCAGACGGTATCATCACTAAATACCACAATCCGCTGATGCTGCTGGCCGCCATCACCCAGATTCAGATAGGCCAGCCAGAGCAGATATTCCAGCCAGAGTGCGGTACGGCGTTTGGCACGCGCACTGGACGCTTCCAGACTAACCCAGCGCTCGGCGCCCTGTTTTGGCAGGGTCAGGCGGATGTGCAAGTCAGGACGCACTTTCCAGACCTGTCGGGTGATAGTCGTTTCACTCGGTGCATACTGCTGCAAGCGGGCCTGTAGCTGCTGCTGTTCGACCAGACTCATGGTCCAGCTGCCTTCACGAATTTTGCCAATCGGCAGGCGGTCTTGTAACAGTGCCGGATCGGGCGTATCGTGCTGCTGTTTCAGAAAATCGCGGATGGTATAGCGACCCAAACCATCCAGCAATAACGGCTCGGCCTGATCGCTGCGCTGTTCCGGACGTAGGTTTTCCACCCCGACACTTTTTAAATACAGCCGCGCCGGGAAAATCATGTCCTGAATCCATTGCTGGCTGTCCAGCACCTGCAAATCCTGGGTCAATAAAGGATAAGGCTGATTGGCCCAGTGACTGCGCTGCCCACCCGGCTGACGGATCTGCTGTGCCACTGCATACCACTGGTCCTGAAAACGGATGATCTCGCTGGATTCAAAACCGAGCGGATCAAACGGCTGTAAACGGTGCACACAGTACAGCTGACGCAACTGCTCCGGCACCTCAATCCCGTCAATACTCACGGTCTGGTTCAGCGCAGACTCGGGCTGCGGCGCGGCAACAATCAGCGCCAGATGCTGAATCAGCTCCTGCAAGATGCTGGACGGATCACGCACCTGCCCGTCATTGACATCAAAGCCGTTATAAAACAGCCAGACCTTGTCCTGCGCCAATAGCAGTGCATCCAAAAATGCACCCTGATCATCTTCCAGACGCGAGCGGTCACCCAGTTGCGGTTTCAGCAACTGCATTAAATCGAATGGCAGCTGCACATTACGATTCGGGAATTTGCCACTGTCCAGATTCAGCATCACCACCAGTTTATACGGCAGCGGACGCAGCTGGCCCAGCTGGCAAAAGGTAATCTGGCCGCTTGGTTCAGCCTGTTCCAGTTGTGCTGCCAGCTGTGCTTCAATTTCTTCCAATATATACGGCAAAGGCAGACTTAAGGCCGCCAGTGCATGCCGGTCCTGCTCATCATAATAGCTGGCCAAAGTCAGCATACGGTATTGCTTTTTAATGATTTTATAGACGTTTTCCAGCGCGGTGACACCAGCTGCGCTAAACTCGTCAATGTCTTGCATTAAGCGTTTTAGCCACTGTTCGGCCCGCGTGTTCTCGCCACGTTCATGCGCAATCATCCAGTGCCGGCGCTCGGCCAGGTCCTGATAAATCTGGATCAGTTTGGCAATCAGTTCAAAATCGGCCGGCATTACCTCGGCAAAACACAGCGTATCCTGAAACAGGGTATGTTCCGGAATGGCCAGCCCCAGCGCCAGACGATCCAGCGCAAATTTAAAGCTGAAGCGATAATCCTGATCATCGGCGCTCAGGCTGCGCTGCAAATGCTCGGCATCAAAACCGCGTTTAAAACCGGCAGCACTGAGTAGCTCCAGCAGACGCTCCAGCTGGGCAATGTCCAGCTCATAACGCTGCAAACTGGCCGCTAGCCCGAGCCAATCGGCAAATTCATCCAGACTAAAGCGGCCCTGTAACAGACGAATCCGGCCAGCCACGGCGCGCCAGGCATTGCTGACATCCAGCTGGCTGACCCCGGCAATCTGAATTGGCAAATACACGCCGTGCTGGGCCAGCCGGCTGCTGTCATGTGAGGGATTGCCCAGATCACGCGCACTCGGTGGCGGCGCAAAGACACTGCGGATTAAAGGTTCGATCTCTTTTAAATTCGGACTCAAAACCAGAATATCGCTTGGCCGGCGCGGCTGCTCTTTCGTGCCTTGCGACAGCCAGTGCAGCAGCTGGTCTTTTAACACTTCCAGCTGACGCAGACTGGAATGGCAGACATGAATCTGAATAGAATCATCATGCTGCTCTAAAGCATATTGATGCGCGGCCGGTTCATTTAAATACAGGATATCGGCCTGCAGCTTGCCCAATAAGCTGGGCTGATAGTCATCAATAAACAGATCGGCCCAGACGCCTTCTTCACCGGAAGATAAGGCAGAGAGTAAGGAGAAATGATCGCGTGCCTGCTTGCCCAGACGGGTCAGCAAGGGATGACGCGACTCGCGGTTCTGGGCATTAAAATGCAGGGTAAACTGTTCGAAAAACTGGGCAATCTCGGCATCATTGGCCTGTGGATGCTGCGCCAGAAAACGCTGTTTCACCCGCGCATCATAACGTGCCTTCCAGTTCGGAT
Organism: Acinetobacter sp. C15; assembly: GCF_013420645.1. Taxonomy (NCBI): domain Bacteria; kingdom Pseudomonadati; phylum Pseudomonadota; class Gammaproteobacteria; order Moraxellales; family Moraxellaceae; genus Acinetobacter; species Acinetobacter sp. C15. The sequence goes on along the minus strand of NZ_VOXR01000007.1, from coordinate 77,887 downwards.
CGACGCTGTCGGCCCAGTACTCCTGTGAAGGGTTGTAATGCAGGATAAAAATTTCAATGTACTGACCTAAACGGCGCAGGAACTGTAACTGCTGCGGCGGCAAGTCCAGCAAGGTAAATACCACCAGCTGTTTCGGTAATTTGCGTAGCGCCTTGCCCGGCTGCTCCGGACTGCCCAGCGCCTGCCAGAACAGCTGGTCAATCTGCTGCATCTGCTCAAAATCTTCATGAAAAACTGCCTGCCACAGCCAGCGCTGCCACGCCTCCAGTTCTTCTGCCTGCTGCAGCATAAAGCCCGACACTTCGCTGTCGGTTTTAAAGAACATCTGCTCCAGATCAAGGGCCTGATCACGGCCCCATTGCATCAGCCAGTTGGTCGGACAGCGGCACTGCTCGCCACAGCCTTTCTGGCAATGCCCACGATAAGTCATATAGTGGCTAAACAGTTTGGATACCTGTTCGGCCACCCAGTACAGCATGCTCTGTTTTTTCAGCTGGCGTTCCAGCGGCTGTTCCAGCCGGTCAGCACTGGCATAAATCCGCTGGATAATCGGAAACAGCGCATGGCTGGTTGCTAGCGGATTCTGTTCCGGCTGAATAAATTCTTTTAGCGCCTGAAATACGCGCCATTTAATGATAATTCGTGGAATATTGGCTTGACGGACCAAGTCTTTCTGATCGTGCAGCACCCATTGATAGGCACTCCACTGGAAACCGCGAATCCGGTGATGAAACTCGGTATTGGCACAGATGCTTTGATGTTCGGCCAGACGTTGGGTTAACCAGGCTTCCACCGCAGGGGACGGCACAATAAAGTGCTGGGTTTTTAATACCTCCAGCGGATGCGCTGCAGGTTTACGGACTGTCTTCAGCATCGCCTCGACCAGTACATCGACACGCTGACTTTGAATGACATGAATCCCCATAACGCTCTACCCTGTTAAACTTTTGCCATGATATCTACAAAACCATAAAGATTCATTACTATACTTTTGCAGTTGCCTATGTCACTTTTAGCTCATGGTTCGATTCAAAAATGCTTTGAAATACGTACCTTAATAGTGCTTCAATAAAAAAATCGATACACCGCTTAAGGTATTTAATATTATGAAAATAGACAAGATTCCCAACTCGATTGACCCCAATTTAAATTTAGAGCAAGTTCGTGCTGACTGTCTGGAGCTGGTCAAAAAACGGGCCTACGTGTCCGCAGGCGCGGCGGTCATTCCGGTTCCATTTTTAGATGTCGTGATTGACGTCGGTATTTTGTCACAACTGATTCCTGAAATTAATGCCCGTTTTGGCCTGTCGCCGGAACAGGTCAGTGTCTATGACCCGGAAACCAAGCAGATTCACTGGCAGGAACTGCGTAAACGCGGCATTGAATTTTCCGGTTTGGTGGTGGCACGTACCGCCGTCAAAAAATCATTGAACAATGTTGCCGCGAAAGTGATCACGAAGCAAGTCACCAAATTTATTCCTTTAGGCGGACAGCTGGTGGCGGCCAGCCTGGGCTATTTTGTCATGAAGAAAGTCGCCGAAGCGCATGTGGAAGAAAGCTATAAGATTGCCAAAGGCATCCAGCAGAAACAGACCCAGGTGGTCAATGGCTAAGCCTTTTTCCTCAATCTGATGCCGGTCCAGTGACCGGCATTTTTATAGCGGATTCATGCCTGTTTGCTGCCGGCTTAATCAGCTTTCAGCTGTTTTAAGATGGTTTTCAGCACTTCAATCCGGGCACTGTTTTTATCATTGGTGGCAATAATATGCCACGGCGCATCCTCGGTGCTGGTATGGGCAAACATATCGGCTGCGGCATTTAAATAATCATCCCAGCGATTCCGGTTCCGCCAGTCTTCCTCAGTAATTTTAAAGCGTTTATGCGCAGTCTGTTCACGCGCTTTAAAACGCTGTTCCTGCTCATCTTTGCTAATCGCCAGCCAGAACTTGATAATCACGGTCTGATGCTCGGTTAAATCCTGTTCAAAGCGGTTAATTTCCGCATACGCACGTTGCCATTCCAGATCACTGGCAAAACCTTCAATCCGTTCCACCAGTACCCGACCATACCAGGAACGGTCAAAAATACAGATTTTTTCTTCTGGTTGCAGCTTGGTCCAAAAACGCCATAAATAAGGCCGGCGTAATTCATATTTTTCCGGTGCGCCAATGGTATAAATTTCGTATTCACGCGGATCCAGCTTTTTCACAATCCGTTTAATTGCACCGCCTTTACCGGCGGCATCCATCCCTTCAAACACAATCACCACATTGCGGTCATCAAAACGCAAGGCATCGGCCACTTTGCGGCTAAGTTTTTTGAGTTCGGCTTTATAGTCGCCCTCCTCCAGCGCGGCATTGTCCGGATTGAGCAAGGCCTCAGGAATGGGCGCCTGCTGCCAGCTCTGCTCAACAGTTTTCGGATGCTCCGGGCAATCTTTAAAAGCCTGTAATACATGCTGGGCAAACTGCTGGTCACGCAGCTGCTCATCTTCACCATCAATAATAATCCAGTCATCGGTAAAACGCTGGCGCAGCTTTTGCAAGGTGTCGTACTGTTTCTTGTTGCGCCAGTCGAGGCCATTCATTTTGTGCCAGCGCACTTCGCTCGGGTCCATCTCGTTCAGGCGTTTTTGCAGGGTTTTCCAGGACAGGTCAAACCAGATCTTGACCACATCGACCTGGTTGTTTTTTAAATCCTGTTCAAAGGCCCGAAAACGCTGCACATACTCATCAAACAGGCTGTCATCAAAGGGCTTCGAGACATGGGTGGCGCTGCTGAGCAGATCGCTATACCAGTTGCCAAACAGAATCATGATCTGCCCTTCGGCCGGAATAAAACGGGCATAGGGCTGCCAGAAACTGGTTTTGAAATCAAACAGGTGTGCGGCATCGGCCTTCACATGCAAATAACGCGGATCGACCCATTCACGCAGCTGTTTCACCGCCTCGCCTTTGCCAGCCAGCTCAATGCCGCTGACCAGAATCACCAGACTTTTGGCATTGCTCTGACCGCGGCTGTCTTTTAGGGCATATTGTGCTTCAATCAGCTCGACAGACAGCTGATCTTCATCCATTAACTGAAATTCTGTTTGCAGGTTCTGCTCGGTCATAGGCACACACTCTTGTTTTATTGTTCCGTTCAGTATAACCAGCCTGCTGGCCGGGCGGCTGATGATTTTGTATAGCGCGTCTGTCTGATTTTGTCTATTTCTAGTGCAAACTGACCCGATGATCCTGAATCTGTCACCAATTTGTCATGGCCTGTGCATGTAACTGGCTTTAGAATGCCGCTTAAGTCAAAACAATTGAGACGCTCCATGTCCAAACTTGCGGTTTTAGATGACCTTTTAGAACTTTATAATCAATTTGAATATCATCGCCAGCCGGAAATTTTCACACGTTTGCAGGAAGTGCAGCTGTGGCAGAAACAGCGCATGCAACGCACCCATGCCCCGCATTTTGCCGAAAAAAATAATATGCTGATGGCCGAATATTTTCTAAACCGTTTATACGGCGGCCCCGATTTTGATGCGCTGGCCGGACAGATTGCGCGCCTGACCAAATACGCACATAAAGCAGAAAAACTGATTCCGGAAAATGCCATTAAAACCGGCACCTCCGGGGTAGCCCTGGCCATTTTAGCAGTGCAACTGGATGAACAGGTTGCCATTCAGCTGTTAAAGGATTATCCGGCGCAGACGCCATTGAGCGACGAGATGATGCGCCTGACCTATTTAAAGCTCGATCAGGGCACCGCGCGTTTAAAACAGCTGGACATGCTGGATGAACTGGGCAAAAGCCTGGACAAATACATGCGCTCCTTTATGGTTTATACCGCCTTTAAAATGTGTAAAGGCGCCGCGCATAAATACAATTTCGATATCATGTACGAGTTTATGCAAGATGGTTTTGTGGCCATGAAACCGCTGAAATCTGCAGAAAAATTTGTCCGTGAATTTACCGCAGTTGAACGCCAGATTATTGACAAAGTGCATCGGGGAGATCCGCAGCCCTTTCAATAAAGCCACATAATTTTTTGCATGTGATGGCCAAAATTTGGTACAAAAACAGCAGTAAAACGAATATGCATTCACGTTCATCAGGATAACAATTCAATTTTCTGTATTTTATTCCTGACAATTGCAGGCCGATGACTGTACAACGCCTAAGAATCTGTCATCATGCTTGCACTGCCACATCAACCCGATTTTCATGTTAGGAGTGACACTATGTCTAATGAAGAGCAAAAGCCTACCCATCCAGAAACGGCAACCAACACAGACAAAGTGAGCCCATTCTTAACCTCGCCATTACCGGAAGGTGCACCACAAGGTCAGCAGCAGTCTCTAGAACAGCGCCTAACCGATACTCCGGTAACGGGCAGCATTCCAAAATACAACCTGCCACGTGGCGCCAATACCGGTAATGTCGGCGCGACCACACACTTTGGCTACCAGACCGTAAACAGCGAAGAAAAAGCCCAGAAAGTGGCGGAAGTGTTCCATTCGGTGGCCAGCAAATACGACATCATGAATGACCTGATGTCTTTTGGTATTCACCGTTTATGGAAACGCTTTGCGATTAACATGTCGGGTGTGCGTCGTGGCCAGCACGTACTGGATATTGCGGGCGGTACCGGCGACCTGGCCAAAGTTTTTAGCCGTGAAGTTGGTCCAAGCGGCCATGTGGTCCTTTCAGATATTAATGAATCGATGCTGAATGTCGGTCGTGACCGTCTGATTGATGCCGGCTGTACCAATGTCGATTTCGTCCTGGCCAATGCTGAAACACTTGAACCTTTTGCTGACAACAGCTTTGACCTGGTGACCATTTCTTTCGGTTTACGTAATGTGACCGATAAAGATGCTGCACTGCAAGCCATGTACCGCGTGCTTAAGCCAGGCGGCCGTTTACTGATCTTGGAATTCTCAAAACCGGTATTTGAACCGTTCTCGAAACTGTACGACCTGTACTCGTTCACTGCACTGCCAATCATGGGCAAACTGGTGGCGAATGATTCTGAAAGCTATAAATATCTGGCGGAATCAATCCGTATGCACCCAGACCAGCGCACCCTGAAAGGCATGATGGAAAATGCCGGCTTCCAGAACTGTGACTACCACAACCTGACCGGTGGTATTGTGGCGGTGCACCGCGGTTTTAAACTCTAATTCCGAAAAGGACACTACTATGTGGTCGATTCTGGCCTTAGGTGCCGTTGAACGATGCATCCATCATGTCATTAATCTGGATGCGATTACCCGCATCCAGCTGAACCAGCTACAGGGCAAAACCCTGCGCGTGGTGATGGATGCGCCGCAACTGTCGGTAGATGTATTTTTTGATGAAAACAAGGTGCGTCTGGAGCCGACCGTTACCGGACAGGCAACCCAACCGTCTATTTTCGAGCAGCGCCCGTTTGAGCGCGAACAGCAGCTCAGTGAAGCCACCGCCACCTTGCAGGTCAAGAATGTGGTGGAACTGCTGAAACTGCTGCTGGCCGATGATGTCGGCACCATTCCGGTACAAGGCGACTATAAGCTGCTACAGGACATCCAGCGTATTATCGAGCAGGCCGAACCCGATCTGGCCGCGCATCTGTCGCCATGGGTTGGCCCGACACTGGCACATGAGCTGGGTAAAATCCAGCTGGCGCCCAAGCAGCTGAAAAAAACCTTGCAAAGTCAGCTGTTTTTCGCCGAAGATGCCCTGAAAGAAGATTCCGGCCTGTTTGCACCGCGCTGGCAAATGGATGATCTGCAACAGGATACCCGCATCCTGAACCAGAATATCGACCGCGTAGAGGCCAAGATTCAACAGCTCCGCAAGCAGCTTGAAGACACTCCAGATTCACACGACTAGGTAAAGAGATTTATGATTCCGCACGTTTCACGTTTAATCGAACTTTGGCGTATTGCTGCGCACTATAGACTCGACACGTTGTTCCCTGCGGAAGAATTACCAGAAAAAGCCCGCCATATTCTGAGTCTGATCCGGATGCATCCGGCGGCCTGGTCCAGTAAGGAACGGAAAAATCCGCTCAAGCTGAAACAGGCGCTGGAAGATATGGGACCACTGGCGATTAAACTCGGTCAGCTGTTATCGACCCGTCGTGACCTGATTCCACCTGAAGTATTACAGCAGCTGGTCTTGCTGCAGGACCGGGTCAAACCCTTTGGTTCCGATGTCGCGCAAATGCGGATTCAGGAATCCTTAAAGGCCGATGTCAACACCCTGTTCGCGCGTTTTGATGAGCAGCCGCTGGCAGCTGCTTCAATTGCCCAGGTGCATACCGCTGCCCTGCACGATGGCCGCGAAGTGGTGGTCAAAGTCACCCGTCCTAATATCCGCCAGCAGATTCTGCAGGATTTTGAAATTCTGGAATGGCTCGGCCATTTTCTGGAAAAACGTCTTGAAGCGGCACGCGCGCTGCATTTATCCGAAATTATTCAGGACTATCGCCAGATTATCCTGAAAGAACTCGATCTGACCTTAGAAGCCGATAATACCCGCCGTATGCGTCATTACTTCACCGGCTCCAGCATGATGTATGTGCCGGAAGTGTATATGGACAGCAAAGATGTGATGGTGGCCGAGCGGATTACCGGGGTACCAATTTCCGATGTGGCCACCTTTGACCGCTTGGGTATGGACCGCGCCGATCTGGCGCAAAAAGGCCTGACCATCTTCTTTACCCAGGTGTTCCGCGACAACTTCTTCCATGCCGACATGCACCCGGGCAATGTGTTTGTAGAAACTATCAATCCGCAAAACCCACGCTTTATTGCGCTGGACTGCGCGATTATGGGTGAGCTGTCCAAGCACGACCAGATGACCGTGGCGCGCATGTTACTGGCGGTCATGAACAGCGACTTTATGCAGCTGATCCAGATTGTGCATCAGGCTGGCTGGATTCCACCGGGCACTGATCAGGATGCTTTGGCACGTGAAATGCGCCGCACGGTAGGACCGATGGTCTCCAAACCCATGCATGAGCTGGACTTTGCCGGTATTCTGATTGAAGTGATGGATATTGCCCGCCGTTTCCATCTGGAAATTCCTCCACAGTTGATGCTGCTGCTCAAAACGCTGGTGCATGTTGAAGGGCTGGGCACCGATCTGTATCCGGAACTGGACATCTGGAGTCTGGCCAAACCAATCCTCACCGATTGGGTCAAGGCACAAATGAATCCGCAGAAAAACCTGAAAGAGCTGGGACAAAAAATTCCGGACCTACTGTTGGGTGCGCAGGATTTACCGACCCTGATGATCGACAGCTTAAACGGCCTGAAAAACCAGTCGGCCTGGCATGCCAAACAGCTGAATGAACTGCAAAGCATGCGTCTGCAAATGGAACATCAGCAAAAACGCAGCTGGATCTTTGGCAGCGTAATGGCGATTCTGCTGTCGATTGCGATTATTTCACCGTGGTTTGTCTCAGTCATTCTGATTGTGCTGGCCAGTATTCTGGCAGTCTGGCGCGTGGCCAAATAAGGCGAAATGGGCAAAGTTTCCTGAATCATTATATTCCTCCATTATTTAAACCGGTCACATGACCGGTTTTTTTATGGCCTGCAATTGCAGATAACATACCGGATGACTGAGCAGTCAGAGAGTGAACATTCCTGCCCTTGTGAGCCTTGGTCACTGGCCTAAAATACAGACAACTGTTTATTTTTCTTCCTGACCATGATCCAGATTCTGCAAAAACGACCACCTGCCCTCACCCTTCGTGCCGGTCATCTGGCCCGGCAGCTGATTGCCGAGCAGGGCCTACAACCCGATCAGGTCGATATGATTCCGGGTGCTGCCGGTGGTCCAAAAGGTATTGGTATTCAGGGACTGGATCAGGCCATTTTTGGCGAGTTTTTGCCGCAGTCAGCGCAGCGCCGCACCCTGATTGGTTCTTCAATTGGCAGCTGGCGTTTTGCCAGCATTCTGGCCTGGGGCGCCAAAGCAGGTACCGAACGGCTGGCAGACTTATATACCAATCTGAGCTTTCATAAAAAAATGTCACGGCAGGACGTCAGTCATGTCTGCCGCGATATGCTGTTGAATCTGGTCGATGGCAAGGCACAGCAGCTGGTCGATCATCCGGATTATCATCTGACCGTGCTCTCGGTAAAAGCGCAGCACATTTTCCAGAGTGACCGTGCACTGGCCCTACTGGCCTCGGTGGCTGGTATTGTCAGCGGCAATGCACTGGCGCGCAAACACAACCGCCTGTTTATGCAGCGCGTGATCAGCCAGCCAGCTCAAGGCAACCAGTTTCAGGTGCAGGATGATTTCTTTACCCATTATCATGCGCTAACGCCGGACAATGTCACCAGCTGGCTGATGGCTTCGGCCTCAATTCCGGGCGTGATGTCCGCAATTCGGGATATTCCGGAAGCGCCGGGCAGCTACCGCGATGGCGGCCTGATTGACTATCATATTGACCTGCCGTTTCAGAGTCAGGGACTGGTGCTGTATCCGCATTTTACCGATAGCATTACCCCAGGCTGGTTCGACAAAATGCTGAAACACCGCAAAGCCAATCCGGACAATCATGCACGAACCCTGCTGATTTCACCATCAGCCGAATATTTACAGTCTTTACCCTTGGGCCGCCTACCCGACCGTAAAGACTTTAATTTAAAAGGCATGGATCAGGCACAGCGCATTCAGCTCTGGAAGCAATGTATTGCGGAAAGTCAGCGTCTGGGCGATGAGTTTTTAGAACTGGTCGAAAAGCAGTGTTTGCCGGAGGTGTTACAGCCGCTTTAAACAGGACGATAAATGAATGTTAGAGTGGTAACATCCTGAGCGAAAATAGGCAAAGATTTTTTCCTGCAAGCCGGTCAGATACCGTACACTATAGCGTTTGCGCACTGGCGTAAATCTCGTTTTTCTGAACAAATTTTGGTGACATACTCATGAATAACTTGCAATGGCTCGATGAAGTAAAATTTAACGAACAGGGATTAGTGCCAGCCATTGCACAGCATCATCAAACCGGTCGGGTGTTGATGGTGGCCTGGATGAACCGCGAAGCGCTGGCCTTAACCGCAGAAAAAAATCAGGCGGTGTATTTTTCCCGTTCACGCAACAAACTCTGGCACAAAGGTGAAGAATCCGGTCACTTCCAGACGGTGCATGAAATCCGTCTGGACTGCGATGCTGATGTGGTTATCCTGCAAATTGAACAGCATGGCGGCATTGCCTGCCATACTGGCCGTGAATCCTGCTTCTATCGCAAACTGACTCCGAATGGCTGGGAAATTGTTGATGCGCAGCTGAAAGACCCGAATGCGATTTATGGCGAGAAGTCCAGCAATCCGCACACCTTGGCCATGAATGCCTCCACTGCGCAATCTGAACAGGTCGAAATTCTGAGCTATTTAGGCAAAATGATGGCTGAACGTAAAGCCGCCGATCCGGATTCTTCGTATGTGGCCAAGCTGTATCACAAAGGCCTGAACAAGATTCTGGAAAAAGTTGGTGAAGAAAGCGTAGAAACTATTCTGGCAGCCAAGGAATATCAGGCTGCAGCTTATGAAGACAATAAAAATGACCTGATCTATGAAGTGGCTGACTTATGGTTCCACAGCCTGGTCATGCTCGGCTATTTCAATCTGGACCCGCAACTGATTCTGAATGAACTGGCACGCCGTCAGGGCTTATCCGGTCTGGTGGAAAAAGCCAACCGTACTCAGGCTTAAGCTGTCGCCCTGTGTCTGAGCTGAAGAAACCGACCGCCACCTATGAGCAGGCCACTGCCATTGATAACGCACGTCTGGGTAAATCCTTCAAGGTGATTGCCTATGCCGGCACAGGGAAAACCACTACCCTACAGATGATCAGTGAAGCCATGCCGGAGCGGCGTGGCATGTATCTGGCCTTTAACAAATCCATTGCTGCAGAAGCACAACACAAGTTTCATCGCAATGTCGATTGTCGCACCTTTCACTCGCTGGCCTTCCGTAGTGTTCCACGTGGAGTCACCGACAAACTGCGCCTGCCGCGCCTGAGTCCGAGTTTTATTGCCAAGGAATATCGTCTCGAACCGATTACCCTGCGCCGGATGATGGGTGGCCGCTATGAAAAATATGTGCTGATGCCTTCAAGGCTGGCCAGTCTGGTGGCCAATGCCGTTGGCTATTTCTGCTCGACCAGCTCGCAATATCCGGCACCACGGCATATTCAGGCACCGAACTGGCTGCACCCTGATGATGCCGAGCTGCTGCAAAAACATTTGTATCCGGCAGTGGAACGGCGCTGGCTGGAATCAATTGATCCGAACCATCAGGCCGGAATCGGTCATGATATTTACCTGAAACTGTGGGCGCTGTCGGAACCGAATATTCCGGCCGATTATGTGCTGTTTGATGAAGCGCAAGATGCCGACCCGCTAATGCTGGGGATTCTGCTCAAACAACGCAACACCCAGGTGATTTATGTGGGCGATGCCCATCAGCAAATTTATGCCTGGCGCGGTGCCATCAACGCCATGCAGCAACTGCCTTTGCCGGAGTCGCGCTTAACCACCTCATTCCGTTTTGGTCCGGACATCGCCATGACCGCCAATGCCATTCTCGGCGGCTTAAATGAAACCGTGCCGCTGCTCGGCAACCCGGATTTACATTCCAAAGTGGTGAACAAGCCGCATACCAAACAGCGCGATGCGATTTTATGCCGCACCAATGCCCGGGCGATGGAATTGCTGCTGGCCGGTCTGGTACATGGTGACAAGGTCAGCCTGCAGGCCGACCATGTCAAACTGAACCGTTTTGTCGATGCTGCCAGTATGCTGAAACAGGGCCGCCGCGTCACCGATGTGCCGGAACTGGCCTGGTTTAACTCCTGGCACGATGTACATGAATATTGCGAAACCAATGAAGGCAGCGACATTAAGCCGCTGGTAAAACTGGTGGATGATCATGGTACCGATCCGCTGAAAATGGCGCTGGCCAAAATCACCCCGATTGGTCAGGCGGACTATATTATTTCAACCGCGCACAAAGCCAAAGGGCTGGAATGGGACCGCGTGCATCTGGAAGATGACTATCAGTTCAAGGTCAATGAACGTGATCATAAAATTAGTGATGAAGAGTTACGATTACTGTACGTGGCCTGCACACGTGCTAAAGTAAGCTTAAATATCCATCATATTTACGATCTGGTGCAACAGCTGAAACAGCAGATGCCGGTGTCCTTGCGTAAGGCGGTGGGTTAAAGCATGCAGGTGACCCATGAAAATTCAGTCTGTCCAGTTCAAGCACATCACCCACTTTACCGACCTTCAGCTACAACTGCATCCGCAGCAACAGCCTGTGGCCTTAATTCTGGGCAATCAGAGTTCCGGTAAAACCTCGCTACTGCGCTTCACCTATCAGGCACTGACCTGGTTTGCTGCCCGTTATAAAGATTTACGCACCTCGGGACTGGTCATGCTTGATCAGGACATTATGCACACCCGGCTACAGTCCAAAATTGATCTGTGCGTGTGTTTTCCCAAAGACATTGGCAGCCTGCCGGAAAGCAGCGATGCCCAGCAGCAGGACCGTCAGTGCTGCGACTGGCAGCTGTACAAAACCCTGAACAGCAACGGCGTCGGGGTCAGCAAGGCTGAAACCCAGAAACTAGAAAAAATGGTCAGCCTGTACCAGCAGGCGGTAAAACAGGACCCGCTACAAGGCCTGCCATTAATTGCCTATTATCCGGCCGAACGTTTTGTCAATGAAGTCAATCTGCTGAGTAAAAACAATCCGCTGATTTTTCAGGCTGCACATGCCTATGAAATTTCTGCTATCCCCTTCACCACCTTTACACGTTTTTTTGAGTGGTTCCGGGAAATTTCCGATATTGAAAATGCTCAGAGCGCCGAACTGATTGAACAGTTATTACATCCGCAGCATCCCGACGCAGAACCTCCACGGCGTGACAAACTGATGCAGGCACATGCCCAGATGCACGCGCCAAGTCTGCAGGCCCTGCGCGATGCACTACAAATTGTGCTGCCAGAACTGAGCCAGATTTATCTGCAATATCATCCAAAACTGCAATTAATGGTCACCTATCAGGGCAAAACCCAGCTCTATCAGCAGCTGTCCAACAGTATCCGCAACTGGATTGCACTGGTCGGCGATATTGTGCGGCGTTTATGTCTGCTGAATCCTTATAGTCTGTATCCAACTCTAGAAGGCGACGGCATTCTGCTGATTGATCAGGTCGATCATCAGCTCGATCAGGATATGGCCTCGGTAATTCTGGCGCGTTTGCATCAGGCTTTTCCGGCACTGCAGATTATTGCCACCGGTAACCGCACGGCACTCTTGGAAAATGCCGAAGACTATCAATGTTTAAGGCTGGATCAGCAGCAATTGCATCCAATTCATCTGCAACCGGTGCAGGAACAGCTGGACGCTATTTATGCCCAGTTTATGCAGACTGAAGTCAGCAGCAGCGATGAAAGCCTGAGTGAAGCGGTACAGGAGCCCACCAGCGTAGATGACATCTATCAGCAGATTCAGCAGCAACTGAGTGCCGAACAGCAGGAAGCCTTGCTGAAACGGCTGCAAAATGATGATGACACCTCGACCCCGCATCCGTTGCCTTAAATACGGCTTTGAATAGAGGGGAATATCGGAAAATCAGCCGAAAAAATCCGGTCTGATCTAACAATTTCATCCTGAAAAAAGTTCGGCGGCGTATAATGTCTGCCGTGTGCGCAAAAACAAATTGATGTTGTTTTATTCATGTAATAAAATCAATCAGATTTATATTTTTATAGTAAAATCCGATTTTCTATAAGTTTCTCAAGTTGCGCAACACAACTTGTTTATTTAGACATAATTCTATTTTTCGGCTTTCAAGATTGAGTATTTTGGACTGCTCCTTGCATTCCTGTAATCCTTGAAAGATAAGATTCACCCTTAGGTTTTGAACCTATCAAGACAATGGATACGAGTGTGCTATCGATTATTATATTGCTACCGCTGGTACTTGGCACAACCCTTGTCTCGTGGCTGAAGCAATTCTCGCGCGGGGTAACGGCTTTAGGGGCGATAGGAGTCAGTTTAAGCAGTCTGATCCTGTTACTGACTCAAGCAAAGGATGTCTTTAATGGCGCCACCATCATTCAGTCATGGTCGTGGCTACCCCAGTTAGGGATTGATTTAAGCTTTCGCCTGGATGCTTTAGGTTTATTATTTTCTTTGCTGATTACCGGTATCGGTACCCTCATCTTTATTTATGCTTATTATTATTTAAGCCCCAAAAACTCCCTCAGCAAACTGTATCTCCTGCTCATGCTGTTTATGGCAGCCATGCTCGGGATTTCATTGTCGAATAACCTGATTATCCTGCTGGTGTTCTGGGAACTGACCAGTATTTCCTCGTTCCTGCTGGTCGGTTACTGGAGCAATTACGAAGCGGCTCAACGCGGCTCACGTATGGCCCTAACCATTACCGGCATGGGTGGCTTGGCTATGCTCGGTGGTTTTGTCCTGCTCGGACAGATCACCGGCACCTATGAGCTAGACCAGATTCTGACCATGACCGATCAGATTCAAAGCCATGTGCTGTTTGTACCCAGTTTATTGCTGATTTTACTCGGCGCCTTTACCAAAAGTGCCCAGTTCCCGTTCCATTTCTGGTTGCCGAATGCCATGGCGGCACCAACGCCAGTCTCGGCCTATCTGCACTCCGCGACCATGGTGAAAGCCGGAATTTTCCTGCTGGCGCGTCTGCTGCCAATTTTTGCCGGCGCGGCGCTGTACCATAATCTGGTCACCTTTGTTGGTCTGTTTACCCTGTGTATCGCGGCTTTCTTTGCCATTTTCAAAGAAGATCTGAAAGGTCTGCTGGCCTATTCCACCATCAGCCATTTGGGCCTGATTGTCTGCCTGCTCGGGATTGGTTCTCCGCTGGCCGTGGCTGCAGCCATTTTCCATATTATTAACCACGCCACCTTTAAAGCGGCGCTGTTCATGATTGCCGGGATTATTGACCATGAATCCGGCACCCGTGATTTACGCAAACTGAGTGGCTTATGGCAGCTGTTACCGTTTACCGGTACGCTGACCATGATTACGGCTGCGTCGATGGCAGGTGTGCCGCTGTTCAACGGCTTCCTGTCCAAAGAAATGTTCTTTACCGAACTGCTGGCCAATTTAAGCGGACCGGTGGTGGTGATCTCGGCAATTGTGGCGACACTGGCCGGTATTTTTGCCGTGGCCTATTCGGTGCGCTTAGTGCATGGCGTGTTCTTCGATGGCCCGATTGGCAAAGACGTACCCAATAAAGATGCACATGAACCGCCAATGGGCATGCGCGCACCGGCCCTGATTCTGGCGATTTTATGTATTGCTGTCGGCCTGTTCCCTGCCCTGCTGGTTGAGCATCTGGTCAATAGCACCACCCGTGCCAGTACCCAGCTGATGAATTTTGAAGGCACCCATCTGGCCATCTGGCACGGCTTGAACCTGCCATTGCTAATGAGTGTGATTGCGCTGGTGGGCGGTCTGGTGATGTATTTTGCCCTGGCCAAAGGCGGCCGTATCCGCGAGATTGATCTCGATCCGGCATTGGGGCGCTTACAGGGACGGGTGTTATTTGACCTGTTCTTAAAAGGCCTATTGCTGAACTCGCGCCGCTTTAAACGCCTGACCGAAAACGGCTCCCTACAAAGTTATCTGTTCTGGATTCTGGTGTTTACTATTGCATTAGTTTCTGTGCCGCTGCTGAATCAGGGGATTGGTACCGGTACGCGTGAGCTGACCCAGGCACCTGCGATTGCCATTGTCTTGTGGCTATTATTATTCAGTGCCTGCTGGATGATGCTGTGGTTCCATCATGAACGGATTAAAGCCGTATTAATCAGTGGTGCTGTCGGTCTGGTGGTAACCATGATCTTTGTAACCCTGTCGGCTCCGGATCTGGCCCAAACCCAGATTACCGTCGATGTGGTGACCACCGTGCTGTTACTGATGAGCCTGTCACTGCTGCCACAATTAACCCCGTATGAATCAAGCAGCACCCGCCGCTGGCGCGATGCCGGGATTGCAATTCTGGCCGGTGCTGGTATTAGCTGGCTGGCTTGGTTAATCATGACCCGTGATCACAACTCGATTTCATGGTTCTTTAATCAGCAGTCAATTCCACTGGGCGGCGGTACCAACGTGGTCAACGTGATTCTGGTCGACTTCCGTGGTTTCGATACCTTCGGCGAAATTACCGTACTCGGTATTGCTGCCATTGGCGCCCTCTGCCTGATGGATGGGATGCGTGCCCACGGCACCACCATGACGCAGGGCCTAACCTATCGTTTTAACCCATCTCCACTGATGCTGCGCATGACCGCTTCCTGGATTTTACCGGTGGCCTTAGTGGTCAGCCTGTATATTTTCCTGCGCGGGCACAATCTGCCAGGCGGTGGCTTTATTGCCGGACTGGTCACATCAATGGCACTGATCATTCAGTACATTGCCATTGGTCAGGACCAAACCGAGCAAATGCTGAAAGCCAAATCCGGACGTTTATATGAAATCTGGATTGGTTCCGGTCTGACCATTGCCGGCCTGACCGGGATTGCAGCCTGGTTCTGGGGCCGTCCATTCCTGACCAGTGCACATATTTATGTCAATCCGCCGGTGATTGGTGAACTGCATTTGGCTTCAGCGGCACTGTTTGATGTTGGAGTTTACGTTACCGTTGTCGGGGCAACCATGTTGCTGATTTCCGTGCTGGGCGACTCGCGTCACTCCAGTATGTCTGGTCCAATTCCTCGGGGGTAAGCATGATTAGTATCGAATTTTTAGTCGCAACCTCTGTAGGTTTACTGGTCGCCACCGGCGTGTACCTGATCTTAAGGGCACGTACCTTTCCGGTGGTACTGGGCCTGGCCATGATTGGTTATGCAGTCAATATTTTCCTGTTCGCCATGGGCCGGATTCAGCTGAATGCACCGGCCATTTTAACCACGGCAGCACAATCCACCGACCCTTTACCGCAAGCACTGGTGCTGACTGCTATTGTAATTGGCTTTGCCACCACCGCCTTTGTGGTGCAACTGGCCTTACGCAGCCGTTATGAATCGGGAACCGACCATGTGGATGCCAAAGATGATCCTGCTTTACTTGACCCACGTGAGGATGAGCCATAATGCATGACTTTATCCAATTCTGGGCGCAACACACTCCTATTCTCAGCATCCTGCTGCCGGCTTTTACCGGTTTTATTCTAGTGCTGCTGGGCAACCCGGGTTCGGGTTCGCTGTCGTATGACTGGCGCCAGCCGTGGCGTCGTGGCATCAGCCTGATTTCCACTATTCTCGGACTGGGCTTGGCGATCAGCTATCTGATGCTGGCCAAAACCGGCCAGATTACTGTCTACAACCTGTCAGAATGGTCGGCTCCATTCGGGATTGTACTGGTGCTGGATCAGCTGTCTGCACTAATGTTGGTACTGACCTACGGTCTGGCCTTGCCAGTGCTATGGTTCGCCTGCCAGCAATGGGATGAACGTGGCCGCTACTTCCATGCCATGTTCCATTTTCTGATGATGGGCTTGTGCGGGGCTTTCCTCACCGGCGATTTATTTAACCTGTTCGTGTTCTTTGAAGTGCTGCTACTGGCTTCATATGTACTCTTGCTGCACAGTCAGGGCAAACCGCGCTTTCAGCTTGGGATGCATTATGTCACCATCAACCTGCTGGCTTCAGCACTGTTCCTGATTGGTCTGGGCATGATTTACGGCAGTGTTGGCAGCCTTAACATGGCCGATGTGGCGCGTTTAATACCGACGCTGGCAGAAGATCAGCATCGTCTGGCGGTAGTCGGCGGCTTGATCCTGTTTATTGTGTTCGGGATTAAAGCGGCGATGCTGCCGGTCGGCTTCTGGTTACCGAAAACCTATGCCGTAGCGGCAACGCCTGTGGCGGCGATTTTTACCATTATGACCAAGGTCGGGATTTATGCGATTTTAAGGGTCAATGGGACGGTCTTTGATGATGAACTGAGCCAGAAAATTCTCAGCAACTGGTTATTGCCAATTGGCCTGATTACCTCACTGTATGGCGTCATCGGTGCAATTGGGGCAGAACGCTTACGCCGTTTTGTCGGTTTTATGATGCTGTCGTCGATTGGCACCATCCTGATTGCGATTGCCCTGTTTAGCACCCAGGCCTGGACGGCAGCGCTGTATTACTTGGTACACAGTACCTTAATTGCCGCGGCCTTCTATCTGTTCTGCGGCTGGGTCACGGCGCAGCGCGGTGAATTTAAGGATCACTTTAATATCGCCCCGCAAATGAAACAGCATAAAGTGATGTCAATTACCTATCTGCTGATTGCACTGATGATTGCCGGCCTGCCGCCTTTTAGTGGCTTCCTCGGTAAAGTATTCTTGTTACAGGCCACGGCTGATGCGCCTTATCAGGGCATTATTATTGCCGTGGTGCTGCTAGTTGGTTTACTCAGTATTCTGGCCCTGACCCGGGTTGGCTTTATCCTGTTCTGGCGCGCATCGCGTCCGGAAGATGATCCGGACAATGAGGCCTATCACAGCTACCAGGCCCTGCCAGCCAAGGCCCCGAAAGGCAATGATAAGGCCATTTACCTGTTATTGGCAGCACTGGTGGCTTATGTGGTTTTTGCTAATCCAATCCAGCGTTATGCCTTTAGCACGGCCCAGCAAATGCAGAACAACCGTCTGTATGAAATGGCGGTGTTAAAGCAGGATGAAACCGGCCAGGTGATTAGCGTCCAGCCTTATGATCCAAACTATTTGCCAGAAACCAAATACAGTGGTGAAAAACCGGACCCGAATGCCAAGCTGATTCCGTATATAATCAGTCCAAATACACTGGAAGGTGAGCATATTTCGGACTATAAACAACGTCAGATCAATCAGCAGATTGAGCAGGACGCCGCCAGCGACGACCTGCCACAACTTAAACCTATGGAGCCATAACTATGCAAAAGACATCGTTTTGGGATATCTGGCTGCCACATCCCTTTGTTTCGGTGATTGTGGCCATTAGCTGGTTGTTACTGGCACATAGTGTTTCTGCCGGCAATCTGCTGATGGCATTGATCCTGAGTATCCTGATTCCACTGATGGTCAAACCGTTTATTGCCCGCACCCCGAATATCCACTGGGTGCCAGCCTTTAAACTGTTCTGGGTGGTGGTCTGGGATATTATCCTGTCCAATATCCGCGTCGCCAAACAGGTGCTGGGACCCACCGATGCGCTGCATCCGAAATGGTTCCGTGTACCGCTGGAGACCGAGCATGAACAGGTCAACACCTTGCTGGCGATGATCATTACCACCACGCCAGGGACGGTCACGGCCGGTATTGACCAGGACCGCGGCGATATTCTGGTGCATGCCTTAAGTACCGATGACGAAGAAGCTGAAATTGCCCTGATCAAGAGCCGTTATGAACAGCCGCTGATTGAAATCTTTAACGTCAAGACAGGAGCGGCCTCATGATGATATTGCCTTATGCGCTTGGCATCTGCCTGATTGCCATTGCCGGCTCGATGTTTATGTGCCTGATTCGCCTGATTATGGGACCGTCAATTGTGGATCGTCTGCTGGCGCTGGATACCCTGTTTTTAAATGCGACCTGTCTGATTGTGGTGCTGGGCATTTACTGGACCAGTACTTCACTGTTTGAAGGTGCGTTACTGGTGGCGATGCTAGGCTTTGTTTCAACCGCTGCCCTGGCCCGTTACTTCACCTCTGGCCACGTGATTGATTAGGAGAACAGCATGCAACTGATGATGGAAATCCTGGTCTCAATTTTCCTGTTAATCGGCACCTTCTTTATGCTGGTCGGCGGAATTGGCATGATTCGTCTGCCGGACCTGTTTATGCGCCTGCATGCCCCGACCAAGTCCAGTACCTTAGGTCTGGGCAGCTTCCTGATTGCTGCCATTATTTATTCAGCTTATCTGGGTCGCTTCGGGTTTGCAGAAGTGCTGATTACCCTGTTTGCCTTTATTACCGCACCGGTATCGGCCAACCTGATGGCACAGGCAGCCCTGCATTTACGTCTGCGCTCGATGAGTGGTGAAGTCCCAGAAACCCTGGAACGTCCGCTACCATGGCAGCGCAGCCGTCGCCGTGCCTTTACAGATCGTGAACCGCTGGGCAGAATCAAACCCTCTAAAGACGAATAAGTCTTCGCGTCATCTTCTAAAAAACCTGACCCGGATTGTTCCTGGTCAGGTTTTTTATGTGCTGTCTCAACCGCCCTGCCCTTGCCTGATTGCAATCTTAAAGCGCTTGTTTCTGCTGGAAGATAAGCAAGTTAAGCAATTCCGGATGACATAAAAAAAGCCACCCGAAGGTGGCTTTTTTGCATAGACCTGCTGGCCTACTTATTCTTCATCTTTTTTTGCATCGGCAGCTGGTAAATCTTTTACTGCTTCTGCAATCAGACCAAACATATAGTTACCGTAGGCATTGGTTTTGTCGTAATGGAAACGCAAACGCGGCGTAATCCGGGTCTTGATCCGACGGCTCAGCTCATGGCGCAGGAAACCGGAGGCTTTGTTAAGCACATCCAGGGTTTCCTTGTTTGCCGCTTCACTTTGCTCATCGCCAAGTTCACGACCCATTACGGTCACATACACTTCGGCATAGCCTAAATCTGGGCTGACTTTCACCGCCGAGATGGTCACCAGACCACCCAGACGTGGATCTTTCAGCTCCTGGCGGATCAGGTCGGACAACTCGCGTTGTACCGTATCTGCCATTCGCTTAAGACGCTGACTACCCGCCATTAAAGACTCCGTTTAATTAGTTGGACATCGTACACTTCAATCTTGTCTTGTACTTTGATGTCTTTATAGCCTTTGACTGCAAGACCACATTCCATACCAGCACGGACTTCTTCCACCACGTCTTTATAACGACGCAGAGATTCAAGTTCGCCCTGGAACACCACCACATCATCACGTAATACGCGAATCGGCTTGTTACGGTGTAAAGTACCTTCCAGTACCATACAGCCTGCTGCTGCACCGAACTTGCTTGAGTGGAATACTTCACGGACTTCCGCCACACCCAGAATCGTTTCACGGTGTTCTGGTGCCAGCTTGCCGCTCATCGCATCTTTCACGTCATCAATCAATTGATAGATGATCGAGTAGTAACGGATGTCGATACCGTCAGCATCGGCTTTTTGACGTGCAGTATTGTCGGCACGAACGTTAAAGCCCAGCAGTACCGCTTCTGAAGATTCAGCCAGCGTTACGTCAGATTCAGTGATCGCACCGACACCTGAACCAATCACACGGACTTTCACTTCATCCGTTGAAAGCTCGGCCAGTGCCACGTGTAATGCTTCCAGCGTACCACGTACGTCAGTTTTCAGTACCACATTCACAATCGGCACATCTTTCTTGCCCATAGACGCCATGATGTTCTCAAGACGCATTGCAGACTGACGCTCAAGACGTTTCTGACGTTCACGATCCATACGCGCATCAGCAACTTCACGCGCTTTCTTCTCGTCATTGACCACCAGTACTTCATCACCCGCCATTGGCGCTTCTGGCAGACCCAGAATTTCCACTGGAATTGATGGACCAGCAGACTTGATGCGTTTACCGTTTTCATCGGTCATGGCACGTACACGGCCATAAGATGAACCGGCAAGTACCAAGTCACCCACTTTCAGGGTACCGTTTTGAACCAGAATCGAGGTCACTGCACCACGGCCTTTATCAACACGTGCTTCAATCACCACACCTTGTGCTGCACCTTCTTCAGAGGCTTTCAATTCCATCATTTCTGCTTGAATTGAAATCAGGTCAAGTAATTCGTCAATGCCGGCACCGGTATGCGCGGAAACTTTGGCGACTGGAACATCACCGCCCCATTCTTCAGGCACGATTTCCTTGGTGGTTAATTCGTTCAGTACGCGGTCTGGATCAGCTGAATCTTTGTCCATCTTGTTGATGGCAACAATGATTGGCGTACCCGCTGCACGCGCATGGTCAATCGCTTCTGCAGTTTGTGGCATCACGCCATCATCTGCTGCAACCACCAACACCACGATATCAGTCGCTTTGGCACCACGTGAACGCATCGCGGTAAACGCGGCGTGACCCGGAGTATCTAGGAAGGTGATGATACCTTTGTCTGTTGTCACATGGTAAGCACCGATATGCTGGGTAATACCACCGGCTTCGCCTTGTGCCACTTTAGCACGGCGGATACGGTCAAGAAGCGAGGTTTTACCATGGTCAACGTGACCCATGATGGTAACAACAGGTGGACGCGTAGTTTGCTCACCACGTGCTTCTTCAGCCGCTTCCAGCAGGTTGTCTTCTGCCGCAGTTTCAGACACCAGCACCGGATTGTGGCCCATTTCTTCAACCACAAGCACCGCAGTATCCTGATCAATGGCCTGGTTTTGTGTGACCAGCTCACCCATCTTCATCAGGGTCTTGATTACTTCACGTACTTTAATTGCCATTTTCGCAGCCAAGTCAGCCACAATAATGGTTTCACCAATTTCTACATCATAAACCTGTTTTTTCACCGGTTTTTCAAAGCCATGCTTGTTGGCCTGACTGGTTTTTAAACCACGTTTATGCGAGTTGTCACGGAATGACTGTTCTTCACCACGACGGCCGCCTTTCTTCTGGCCACGGGTATCTTTGGTTCCGCCACCACGTTTGATTTCACGGTCTTCTTTGGCAAATGAATCTTCATACGCCTGACCCACCAGACCTGCGGCCAATGGTGAATCATCAATTACGCGAATGGTCGGTGCAGCATCATCAGATGAATACTTCGATGCCATTTTACGCATTTGCTCAAGGGTACGTTGCTGCGCTTCTTCAGCTGCCTTACGACGTGCAGCTTCTTCAGTCGCTTTCAACTGTGCTGCCTGTTCTTCACGGGCGCGTTTTTGCTCAGGCGTTTCAACCACTTTAACCTGGGCTTTCACCACTGGCTTGTTGGTTGATTTACGCTTCACCACCACAGCGGCTTTAGAAGTTTCCTGTTTGGCGGTTTCCTGTTTCGCAGCAGCACGCATTGCTTCTAAGGCCTGTTTGGCTTTAGATTCGCCTTTGCTGGCAGCTTCTGGCGCAGCTTTTGGCTTCGCCGGTTCACGGGCTTGCTGTTCAGCTGCTTTGGCTTCTGCTTCAGCCTGTGCTTTGGCCAAAGCTTCTGCTTTGATTTGCTCAGGGTCTGGCTTGACAAATGTATGCTTCTTGCGCACTTCTACATTAATTGTTTTCGCCTTACCTGACGTACTTGCCACTTTAGCAGTACTGGTAGTTTTACGTTTCAACGTGATTTGTCCTGCATTACCCGCATCTTGACCATGTACTTTTTTCAAGTGGGTCACGAGGGTATCTTGTTGTTCAGTGGAAATAATGTCGTCAGCTTTACGTTGCGGTAAACCTGCATCACGAACCTGCTCCAGGAGTTTCTCAACTGGACGTCCTACGCTGAGCGCTAACTCTTTAATCGTCTTGTCCGTCATACATTACCTCCTAGTTAAACCATGATTCGCGTGCTTTCATAATGAGTTGACCCGCTTTGTCAGCACCTAGACCTTCAATATCTGCGATATCGTCGGTGGCCTGGTCTGCCAAGTCATCAACGGTCACTACACCACGAGCAGCAAGCGCATAGGCGATCTCTTGTGTCATCCCTTCCATTGCCAGAAGTTCGTCACTCGGATCCTGAATATTTTCTTGCTGTTTTAACGCATCTGCCAAAGCCACTTCTTTGGCACGACTTTGCAATAATTCAACCAGCTCGGCATCAAGCTCAATTTCATCAAATGTTTCTGCTGGTACATAGGCAATCTCTTCCAGTGAAGTGAAGCCCATTTCAACCAGTGCCATCGCCAGGTCTTCTGCAATGTCCAAACGCGATACAAACATATCCAGATATTGCTGCGCTTCATTTTGCTGACGCGCGTAATATTCTTCTTCTAGCATCATGTCCAGTTTATAACCGGTCAGTTCAGATGCTAGACGTACGTTTTGACCTTGTGAACCAATGGCACGGGCCAATTGATCGCTGGTGGCAAAAATAATGTCGGCAGTACGTGCATCTTCATCAATCACGATACTCGATACATCAGCCGGCTCTAATGCGCTGGCAATGTACTGTGCCGGATCATCTGACCACACCACCACATCAATACGCTCACCATTAAGCTCCTGCTGGACTGCCTGGATACGCGTACCACGCATACCAATACATGCACCAACCGGATCAATACGATGATCGTTGGTTTTCACTGCAATCTTAGCACGAACGCCTGGTTGACGCGCAGCCGCCTTGATTTCAATGATTTCTTCAGAAATTTCAGGAATTTCTTTTTTCATTAACGCCATCAGCATTTCAGGTTTCGCACGTGACAATAGTAATTGCGCACCACGACCTTCACGGTTGACGTTAAATAAAATGGCATTCACGCGCTGTTTTGGACGCAGAATTTCCTTTGGAATCATTTCTTCACGTGCCAGATACGCTTCGGCATTGTCACCTAAATCAATGATAAAGCCATCTTTGGTCTGCTTTTTCACTTCACCGTAAATCAGCTCGCCCACTTTGGCTTCATAAGCATCGGCAACGAGTGCACGTTCTGCTTCACGAATTTTCTGAACAATTACCTGTTTGGCAATTTGCGCCGCAATACGACCGAAATCAATTGATTCCACTTCAAGTTCGCGAATGTCACCAATTGACCACTGCGCCGGATCGACATCAGAAATCGCATCCTGACATGCTGGCATTTCATGATCTTCATCCGCCACCACTTCCCATTGACGGAAAGTACGGTAGTCACCTGTTTTACGGTCGATTTCTACACGTAAACGTGCTTCTTCCGCATTTGTGCCTTCGTAAAATTTCTTTTTCGTCGCAGCAACAAGAGCCTGCTCTAGCGCCTCAAAGATTGCTTCACGACTTACACCTTTTTCGTTACTAACCGTTTCAACGACGGTAAGAATTTCGCGTGCCATAAGTCACCTATTTTAGATTCTTATTTATTGAATTAATCTTGATAAACCAGATTGGCCTTATCGATATTGTGGCTGTCAATTTCCAGCACTTGCTGTTTTTCAACTTCAACCTGAATGGTTTCATTTTCAAGGTCAACTGCCACCAGTTTCGCCTGGAATTTACGACGGTTTTCTACCGCGCTAATCAAACGCAAGGCAATGGTCTGGCCAATATAGGCAGGAAGCTGTTCCAGCTGGAAAAACGGACGATCCCAACCTGGTGAAGACACTTCGAGTGCATATTCACCTGAGATCGGATCATGAACGTCCAAAATGGCGCCCACTTGCTGAGTCACGCGCACACAATCCTGTACGCCTACACCACGACCCTGCTCGAGTTCACCGTCTTCATTCAGGACCGGTGCGGCATTTTCATCAACCGCTTTGTCGATATAAATACGCAATAGTGAGCGTTTACCTTGTGGCAGGAATTCAATTCCCCACAAATCTACATCACAGGCTGCAACTGCGGGTGCAATCAAGTCCTGGAGTGCCTGGGTTTTATTTGATAGCTTCATTTACTCTCGTCATATGGGTGCGATTCAATGGCCTGATCTGACCACTACAGTCTCATTCAAGCTATAGTAGTAGTGAAACATGACACTTGAGTTTATGCCGTATCCGGCTCATATCGACACTACACGATAGCCAATAAAAAAGGGCGTAAATCGCCCCTATTATTACACAGAAAAACCAATGTCCACTGTGCAAAAAGGCCCACCTTGTTGTGAGCCTCTTAAGAAACTTGGTAGCGGGAGCTGGATTTGAACCAACGACCTTCGGGTTATGAGCCCGACGAGCTACCAGACTGCTCCATCCCGCATCAACGTGCAAAAATTATATACAAAATATGCACAATTTTCAATGAAAATCGTATGTCCTGTATATGGCGTTATTTATCGCTGAAGAATGAGTAACAAGCGTCAGATTCAACCAACATGGAAATATATTACTCAACCATTAAAAATGGTAGCGGGAGCTGGATTTGAACCAACGACCTTCGGGTTATGAGCCCGACGAGCTACCAGACTGCTCCATCCCGCATCAGCGTACAAATAACTCTTCTCAGCTCAAGAAACTTAAGCCGCCTTTTAAAGTTTGCATCTTTAAAAAGGATTGATTGGTAGCGGGAGCTGGATTTGAACCAACGACCTTCGGGTTATGAGCCCGACGAGCTACCAGACTGCTCCATCCCGCATCAACAGAAGTTTTGCTGCATACACCAAACTTATGTTCTGGATTATAAGTTTGGTGCGGAAGGGGGGACTTGAACCCCCACGCCCGAAAGCACTACCACCTCAAGGTAGCGTGTCTACCAATTCCACCACCACCGCAGCTGTGACGCATTCTAGTCGCATCACCGCGAAAAATAAAGGCCTAATTGCAATTATTCGCCAGTTTGAGGTGTAGTTGGTGAAGAATCAGGCAATGTTGCCGGCGCGGTTGTGGTCGCCGGAATTGATTTTAAACTGTAGGCATCGGTGGTTTGCTGTTTGGCAAATACCGCCAGGGTCAGACTGGTGATAAAGAACAAAGCCGTTAAAATTCCAGTCAAACGGGTCATAAAATTACCCGAACCAGAGGCACCAAATACGGTCGCCGCACCGCCGCCACCAAAAGAAGCACCAGCATCTGCCCCTTTGCCGTGCTGAACTAGAATCAGCACAATCATCAAGACGGCTAAAATAATATGTACTACCAGCACAAAAGTTTGCATGCTGAACTCCTAATTATTGTGTATTGGCAAAGGCCTGCGCAATTTGATGGAACGATGCCGCATTTAAAGAAGCACCGCCGACCAGCGCGCCATTAATATCTGGGCAGGCTGCTAACTCTACTGCATTTTCCGGCTTAACACTACCACCGTACAGAATAGCCATTTGCGGACCATAGCTGGTCAGCTGGGTCAGACCTTCACGAATTTTGGCATGCATGGCCTGTGCATCTTCAGGCGAAGCGGTTTTACCGGTACCAATCGCCCAGATTGGCTCATAGGCAATTACAATATTCTGCCACTGCTCTGCCTCAACCACTGCTGCAATGTCACAAATCTGCTGTAACACCACCTGCTCGGCCTGGCCACTTTCACGCTGCTGCAGGCTTTCACCGACACAGTAAATTACGGTCAGACCGGCTGCCAGTGCATTTTGAATTTTTGCATTTAGAATTTGCACATTTTCAGCAAAAATTTCACGGCGTTCTGAATGACCGACCAGTACAAAGCCAATCTGGCTGTCTTTTAATAGCTCGGCACTCACCTCACCAGTATAAGCACCTAAACCAGCAATACGTGAAACATCTTGTGCCACGGTATACACCGGACGTACCGCAGTTTTCAGCTGTTCCTGAACACTGCCCAATGCGATTGCAACTGGCGCAACCCCTAAATGACACTGTGCGGCATCAATGGCCTGCTGTTCTAATAATGTTTTAAATTCTGAAACCAGCTGTTGCGCTTCTGCTTGCACTGGGTTCATTTTCCAATTGCCAATCACCCAAGGCGTAATCGCCGAACCCGACATACAATACCTATTCAAATACCTATGTTTCAATCGCGCACATTCTACACGTAAATCGGTTCAGGGCAGAACAATTTGTTGCAGCATTTTTAGATCTACAGTCTAAATAAGCCCATCTGAACACCGGCTTAACAAAAAATCTTTGCCGATTAATTGCGACTGGTTCATGCTTTTAGGGGATACTTAGGTGGTGACATCATTTTCAGATATGGTATTTTTATGCAACAAAAGTATAATTTTGTGATACCAATTATAAACAAACTTTTTTGATTTTTTTTAAGGACGTTGGGGAATGTCAGTACAACAAGCAATGCCTAGATTTACAGGTTTTATTCGGCGACTGGTCGAAGAAGGGCTTGTGACGGCTGAAAATATGCAGCAAGCCATTGTCGCGGCGAAAAAAGCCGAGACCGATATTGTGCCGTATTTAATTCAGCAGTTGCAGATTTCACCGCTGACCATTGCTGAAAAAATTTCCTATGAATTTGGTGAACCGATTTTTGACTTGGCGGTGTACGATTCGCGTCTGATTGTACGTGAAGGTCTGGATGAAAAACTGTTCACCAAATACCGAATTCTGCCCATTTTCCGACGTCACAATCAGCTTTATATTGCTACCAGTAACCCAACCAATATCGAAGCCATTGATGCGATCCGCTTTAACAGCAAGCTGAATATTGAAGTGGTGATTGTTGAGCATGACAAGCTGGAACGGCTGATTGAACAGAACTTTACCGAAGACAGCACCTTTGACTTTGATGAAGACTTTGATCTAGAAGTTGGCGACAACGCTCCCGAAACACAAGAAGATAACGATGAGCCACAAGGCGATGAAGCCCCAATCGTCAAATATATTAACAAGTTACTGGTCGATGCAATCCGTATGGGCGCCTCGGATTTACACTTCGAGCCTTATGAAAAAAGCTACCGGGTCCGTTACCGGATTGACGGCGTACTGCGCCAGATTGCCAATCCTCCGTTACAGCTGGCCACACGGCTCGCCTCACGTTTAAAAGTTATGTCACAAATGGACATCTCGGAAAAACGTATTCCGCAGGATGGCCGGATCAAGCTCAAGCTGTCAAAAAACAAAGCCATCGACTTCCGTGTCAACTCACTGCCCACCCTGTTCGGGGAAAAAATTGTACTGCGTATTCTCGATCCATCTAGTGCCATGCTGGGGATTGATGCACTCGGTTATGAACCGGAGCAAAAAGAGCTGTTTATGGAGGCGCTGGACAAACCACAAGGCATGTTGCTGATTACCGGTCCGACCGGTTCTGGTAAAACCGTGTCTTTATATACCGGCTTAAATATCCTCAACCGCGAAGACACCAATATTTCTACCGCCGAAGATCCGGTGGAAATTAACCTGGAAGGCATCAATCAGGTCAACGTCAACCCGAAAGTGGGTCTGACCTTTGCCGCAGCACTAAAATCATTCCTGCGCCAGGATCCGGATATTGTCATGGTCGGTGAGATCCGTGATCTGGAAACTGCAGAAATTGCCATTAAAGCCGCACAAACCGGTCACATGGTCATGTCGACGCTGCACACCAACAGTGCACCCGAAACCCTGACCCGTTTACGCAACATGGGCGTCCCCTCATTTAACATCGCCACCTCGGTGAACCTGGTGATTGCCCAGCGTCTGGCACGTCGTCTCTGCCAGAAATGCAAGGCCCCGGTGGAGATTCCACGCCAGAGCCTCTTGGAACTCGGTTTTACCGAAGAAGATTTAAACCAGCCAGAGTTCCAGCTGTATCAGCCGGTTGGCTGCCCGGAATGTCGTGAAGGTTATAAAGGCCGTGTCGGGGTCTATGAAGTAATGAAAGTCACCCCGGAAATCTCACGCATTATTATGGAAGATGGCAATGCCTTGCAGATTGCAGCAGCCTCGGCAAAATCCGGGTTTAACAATTTACGCCGTTCAGGATTAATCAAGGTCATGCAGGGGGTCACTTCTTTACAGGAAGTGAATCGTGTGACCAGCGAATAGATGAAGCATTTAAAATAAGGATAAACACGCATGGCTGTCAAAAAAGCACAGATGATGCCCACCTTTATTTATGAAGGGATTGACCGCAAAGGGGCAAAACTTAAAGGGGAACTGCCAGCACGTAATATGGCGCTGGCCAAGGTCACGTTGCGCAAGCAAGGGATCACCATCAAAACCATCCGCCAGAAGAAGAAAAATATTCTTGAAGGCTTGATGAAGAAAAAAGTCTCGACCCTGGACATCACGATTTTTACCCGCCAGCTGGCGACCATGATGAAAGCCGGTGTACCGCTGGTGCAAAGCTTTGAAATTGTGGCTGAAGGTCTGGAAAACCCGGCCATGCGTGAAGTGGTATTGGGGATTAAAGGCGAAGTCGAAGGGGGCAATACCTTTGCTGGTGCACTGCGTAAATATCCGCAACATTTCGATAATCTGTTTTGCTCGCTGGTTGAATCGGGTGAACAGTCGGGTGCTCTAGAAACTATGCTGGACCGGGTAGCGATCTATAAAGAAAAGAGCGAATTACTCAAACAAAAAATCAAGAAAGCCATGAAATACCCGGCAACGGTGATTGTGGTGGCAGTGATTGTCACCATTATCCTGATGGTCAAAGTGGTACCGGTGTTTGAAGAACTCTTCAGCTCTTTTGGTGCCGACTTACCGGCCTTCACCAAGATGGTGGTGAATATGTCGCAGTGGACCCAGAAATACTGGTTTGTGCTGATTATTGTGGTCGGCTTTGCGATTGCAGCTTTTCTGGAAGCCAAGAAACGCAGCAAGAAATTCCGTGACCTGCTGGACAAAGCCGCCCTGAGAGCACCAATTTTTGGTGATCTGGTGTATAAGGCGATTATCGCGCGTTATAGTCGTACCCTGGCCACCACCTTTGCTGCCGGTGTTCCCTTAATTGATGCACTGGAATCCACTGCCGGCGCCACCAACAACGTGGTTTATGAAGAAGCAGTAATGAAAATCCGTGAAGATGTCGCCACCGGTCAGCAGTTGCAGTTTGCCATGCGGGTCACGGATAAATTCCCATCCATGGCCGTGCAGATGGTTGCGATTGGTGAAGAATCCGGTGCGCTGGATGCGATGCTGGATAAAGTCGCTACTCACTACGAAAACGAAGTCGATAACGCCGTCGATGGCTTAACCTCGATGATGGAACCACTGATTATGGCCGTTCTCGGGATTCTGGTCGGCGGTCTGGTGGTCGCGATGTATCTCCCAATCTTCCAAATGGGCTCTGTGGTTTAATGCAAGAATTCATTCATTATCTGATTCAACACCCAACTGCGCTGTATTTCGTAGTTGGGATTTTTAGTTTATGTATTGGCAGTTTTCTGAATGTGGTGATTTACCGCACGCCAAAAATGATGGAACAGGAATGGCGCAATGACTGTCAAATGCTGCTGCATCCTGAACAGGCCATCATTGATGAAAGCAAAATCAGCCTCAGTCAGCCAGCCTCGACCTGTCCGAAATGCCACAGCCCGATTCGCTGGTATCAGAATATTCCAGTAATCAGCTGGCTGCTTCTACGTGGCAAATGTGGCCAATGCCAAAACCCGATCAGTATTCGTTATCCTTTTATTGAACTGCTGACCGCAGTGTGTGCCTTAACCGTAGCCGCGGTTTTTGGCCCGACCCTGCAAATGCTGTTTGGCCTGGTGTTGACCTATGTGTTAATTGCCCTGACCTTTATTGATTTTGACACCCAGCTGCTGCCTGACCGCTATACCCTCCCCCTGGCTGCACTCGGCTTGGGGGTGAACAGCTATGCCCTGTACACCTCCGCTAGCTCTGCCATTTGGGGATATATCATTGGCTTTTTATGTCTGTGGGTGGTGTATTACCTGTTTAAGCTGTTGACTGGCAAAGAAGGTATGGGCTATGGCGATTTTAAATTGCTGGCCGCCTTAGGTGCCTGGATGGGCCCGCTGATGCTGCCGCTGATTGTGTTGCTATCTTCTCTGGTTGGTGCAATCATTGGCATTATTTTGCTGAAAATCCGCAAAGAGAACCAGCCTTTTGCCTTTGGCCCTTATATTGCCATTGCCGGCTGGATCGCCTTTTTGTGGGGTGATGCAATCATGAAGCTTTATTTAGGTCAATAAGGACAACAGGATGACATTTGTTTTGGGTTTAACTGGCGGCATTGGCAGCGGTAAATCGGCAGCAAGTCACTGGTTTGAAACCCAAGGCATTGTGGTGGTCGATGCAGATGTGGTGGCACGTGAAGTGGTTGAGCCAGGCCAGCCGGCCCTGACCCAGATTCATCAGGCCTTTGGCGACTGGGTCCTGCTCAATGGCGAGCTCAACCGCCGTGCCTTACGCGAGCATATTTTTAAAGAACCGGCAGCACGCAAAACCCTGGAAGCGATTACCCATCCGGCCATTCGCCAGTCGATCATCCAGCAGTTACAGGCAGCCCGCAGTGCCTATGTGGTGCTGGTGTCTCCACTGTTATTTGAAAGCAACCAGCATGAACTGACCCAGCGCAACCTGTTAATTGATGCCTCTGAAGAACTGCAGATTCAACGCGCCTCACAACGCGATGGACAAAGTATCGAACAAATTCGCAAGATTATTCAGGTACAGATGTCACGCGCAGACAAACGCCAGCGGGCAGATGATATTGTGCTGAATGATGGTCATCTGGAGCATCTCTATGCCCAGCTTCAACCCTTACATCAACACTATCTGACTTTGGCGCAACAGCAGCAGTCGGTTTAAGACGGCTTGTTTTGTCGTTCGATTTGCTGGCTTAAGCTGTCTTTCCGGCCCCACCAGCGCCAAGGCTGTAACGCCCCAATGCCCATACCAAGCAGTCCACAGACAATCGCCAGACTCAAAGGCTCATTCAGTAACGGTACCGCCAGAATAGCGGCAATAAACGGTGCCAAGGTCACAATACTGCCAGCCTTAAAAGCACCTAAACGCTTAATCGCTTCGACATAGCTGAGCGTGGCAATAATCACCACAAAAATTCCATGAAACAGGGTCTGGCCGATTAAATGCAGTGGTTCAGGACCACTCAGGTTTTTCGGAAAAAATAGCCAATAAATAGGTACATACACCAAAGCTGACCAGATGGCTACACTGGCCATAGAATGCCAGGCCGACAGCTTCCATTGCCGCAACAGCACCGTAAAGACGCCCCACCACAAGGCACTCAGGAAAAACAGCAGATCGCCAAAACCGAAAGCGACACCGGTTTCCTGATACATCAGCAGACTCATGGCAGCAATCGCCAGCAGCATGATCAATACGCTAATCCAGGTATGCCGGTCAAAGGGCTGTCGAAACAGCAACCAGGCTGCCAGCGCGGTACACAAGGGAATACAGCCATTTAAGAAAATCGCCGCATGCGCCGCTGGCACAAAATGAAATGCACTATAAGCCGTCAGGCAGTAACCGACCCCGCCAATCATCGCCAGGATAAAGGACTGTCTAGTCCATAAAAATGCCGTATCTTTGCGATACAGCAAAACCGGCATCAGCAAGCAAAAGGCCAGCATAAAACGCAAGGCCACCAGATCCCAAGCACTAATGCCCCACAGGGCACTTAAACGGGTACTCAGGGTAAAGCCACCCCAAATACACATGGTGATGGCCAGTAACAGATAGCCTTGCTGGCGTGCGTTGATCATTAAGATGGAAAGAGCGCTTAAGCCGGTTGACGCTGACGGCAGGCTTCATACAGCGCCATGCCGGTGGCCACACTAACATTCAGACTTTGCAGATTGCCCATCATCGGGATATACACGGTTTGATCACACTGCGACTGGGTGATTGGGCGCAAACCGGTATCTTCGGCTCCCATCACCACACACACCGCCGTACCGGTGAAGTCAAACTTCTGGATCGGCAAGGCTTTTTCATCCAGCATGGTGCCGACCACGCGCACATTAAACTGCTCTTTGATTTGCCCCAAAGTACGGGCCAGATTGGTAACCTGAATAAATTTAACTTTCTCGGCGCCACCAGCAGCCACTTTACGCGCCGTTGGGGTCAGGCTGGCTGAACGGTCACGCGGTACAATCACCGCTTCTACACCCATGGCTGCTGCCGTACGGATACAGGCGCCCAGATTATGCGGATCGGTGACCTGATCCAGAGCCAGTAACAGTGGCTGATTGGACTGCTGCAACAGCTGTTCCAAATCTTTTTCATTTAAGGTTGGATGCGGACGCACCGCAGCCAC
Source organism: Acinetobacter sp. C15 (assembly GCF_013420645.1). Taxonomy (NCBI): domain Bacteria; kingdom Pseudomonadati; phylum Pseudomonadota; class Gammaproteobacteria; order Moraxellales; family Moraxellaceae; genus Acinetobacter; species Acinetobacter sp. C15. The sequence continues at coordinate 45,132 of NZ_VOXR01000007.1, read as the reverse complement.
CACGCCCTGATGAAATGGCAAACCGGCCAGTTTTTCCAGGCTGTCACGACTGGCTTTTTGTACGCTAATACCAAACGGCTCTGCCAGTTCCAGAATACGCTGTAAACGCTGGTCATCACGACCTTTGAGGGTAAACAGGGTTAATACACGCTCCGGTTCAAGTTCTAACAATGACTCTACCGAATGAACGCCATAATAATATTCTGGTTTTGCCATGAATGACCTCAACGCTGTGCTGTAAATCCAAAAGAAAAATCCTGCAAAGGAAACTTTACAGGATTTCTGTGTCGGCCTAGTTTAACCGATTTGAGCTAAAAATGCTTAGCCTTCTAAATGACAAACGTAGTCCAGTACATCATCAGTTTCAATCTTAAAACGGCTGTTGCCCGGTACATAAAAAGACTGACCAGCGCGGAAAAGCTCACTTTCTTCACTATCGGCGATTTGCACACGACATTCACCTGAAATAATTTCCATCCGTTCAGGAACATGCGTTTCGAAAGTTAAGGCTTGTTCAGTCGGTAAAATCACACCCAGCGTCTTTTTGGTGCCATCTTCAAATTGCACCGTATGACTAATGCAGAGCCCGCCAAAATAAACATTGGATTTTTTTACCACTGATACATGATCAAACTGAGCTGACATGCGTATTCTCCAGCTAACGCGTTTTTATATTTTATGATTGAGGTAGTGTAATGCTGCCTACTGAACTAATCAATCAATCTTCATCTAAGGTAAATCACTCTATTTCCTGTCGTTTCAGGCAAGTCATTTTGCCTGGCACGCGAATAAATTCACCTCATTTTTGCGAGAGTCTAAATCAACTTTCAGGCAAGTACAAATACCTTTTAATCGCAGATGAACTAAAGTTCAACGCCCCCATTGCACTCTCCGACCATCTGTATTTTCAGCCTGACAAATCCTGCGCCGAACTGGTTCAATTCGGGTTATGCATCTGACTGATTTTCATCTGAATCTCTAAATATAGTGAGCACTTTTCTGCTCGTTTTCAGCTTGTCTGATAATCATAAAAAATTTGATGATTGGCAGATAAAGTTATGCAACATTCTGCCGACGCTGTATTGCAAGCACATGAAACTGGACACAGTTTTCTGTTTCAGATGAAGATAACAGCTGATCTTTCGATTGCAACAGTAGCGACTTGATCTACATGGTGGATATAGAACCTCTGCTCACAGCATGCCGCTGAATATTCTGTACCGAGAAGTTTTATTTTTCTGCAAAAATTAAGCTAGAATGATTGTGTTTTTTCAGTTGCTTAAAATAAAGGGCAATGCTTTGCACTGCCCAACCTGACACTCTTCAACTCAAACTTTTCGCAGCCTGGATGCGTTTATGCTGACACATTTAACCCTGATCAATTTTGCCTTAGCCGACCGTTTAGCCATTGATATTGAATCTGGTTTTAACGTCCTGACCGGGGAAACAGGTGCCGGAAAATCATTATTGCTGGATGCACTTTCGGCCTGTCTAGGCGAACGCACCGACACCAATTATGTTCGTTATGGCGCAGACAAGGCCGATGTCACTGCCACCTTCAGCTATCATGACGGTAGTCCAGAAGCCGAGTGGCTAAAACAGCAGGAACTGGATGATGAATCGGGCGAAATTCATTTACGCCGGGTAATTTTCGCCACCGGACGCAGCAAGGCCTGGATTAACGGCCGTCCGAGCAGTCTGTCTGAGCTCAAAGAAATTGGCCGTTTGCTGGTGCAGCTGTATAGCCAGCACAGCCAGCAGCAGCTGTTAGAACCGCCTTATCCAAAACACTGGCTGGATCGTTATAGCAATTTTTATGCGCCAGCCCAGGCCGTACGCGATGCCTATAGCCAGTGGCAAAAAGATATTCGCCAGCATCAGGCAGCTTTGGATGCCCAGGCGACGCGTAAACAGCGCATCGACACACTGGAACTGCAGCTGGAAGAATTAGAAGAAGTGGTCCAGGTCGATTATGCCGACATCGAACAGGAATTTGATCGCTTAAGCCATCATGAAGCGATTATGCAGGACTGTGCCTATAGCCTGAACGGGCTGGATGAAGCAGAGCCAAACCTGAGCCAGGAACTGTCCTCGATTTTACGCCGTCTGGAAAGCCATGCCGGCCGCAGTGAACAGCTGTCAGAAATTTATACTTCCCTGCTGAATGCGCAAAGTGAAATTGAAGATGCCACTGCCAGTTTGCGTCATTTTATTGACCGGCAGAGTTTCGATCCGGAGCGGATGGAAGAACTGAATTCCAAACTGGAAATTTTCCATCGTCTGGCCCGTAAATATCGCACCCAGCCAGAATTATTGAAAACCGAATATGACAACTGGCAGGCCGAGCTGGAACAACTGCATCAGCTGGAAGATCCGGAAACCCTGGCCGAACAGGTCGAAGTGTCCTATCAGAACTTTTTGGCCAAGGCCGAACATTTAGACCAGATTCGACGTGAAGCTGCCGGACCTTTGGCCAAACAGCTGACCGAACAGGTGAAACAGCTGGCCTTACCAGAAGCACATTTTGAATTTAAATTTGAGCCTTTAGAGCAGCCATCGAGTGAAGGCTTAAGCTTTATCCAGCTGCTGTTTACAGCCAATAAAGGCATTCCAGCACAACCACTAGCGCGTGTCGCTTCGGGCGGTGAACTGTCGCGTATTGCGCTGGTGATGCAGGTCATGAATGCTGAAAAAACCGAAGCAGAAGTGCTGGTGTTTGACGAAATTGATGTCGGGATTAGTGGTGGTACTGCAGAAATTGTGGGGCGTTTACTGGCCGGTCTGGGGCAGCACGTACAAATTCTGTGTATTACCCATCAGGCGCAGGTTGCGGCTCAGTCTGACCAGCACCTGCTGGTGAAGAAACAGCAGACTGATCCGGCCAGTAGTACTATTTTAATGCTGCAAGAAGAAGAGCGGATTCTGGAACTGGCACGGATGACTGGTGGCGTCGAAATTAACGAAACCACCTTGCAGCATGCCAAGCAGTTACGTCAGCTCAAGTTTCAATCTGGCGTATAAAATCACTGAAAAACCACAAAAAATGTTTGGTGAAATAGCAATCCTCTTGTAACGTGATGATTAAGACCTATATCTATATCAGAACATACATTTTAGGAGAAAGGCTTAGGTGACCAAACAATATCTGACACATCGCTGTCTTATTGCGCCACCCGAGATAAATGATGACTTTTTTGCGAATACTGTCATTTATTTGGCGCGTCATGATGAAGACGGGGCGCAAGGCATTATTCTCAATCGTCCGGCAGGGATTCAAATTAAAGAGTTACTGAATGATCTGGATATTGAAGCCGATCATGTCCATCCACATGAAGTATTGCAAGGCGGGCCGCTGCGTCCGGAAGCCGGATTTGTGCTGCATACTGGCCAGCCAACTTGGCATTCATCCATTGCGGTTGGTGAAAATGTCTGTATTACCACTTCCAAAGATATTCTGGATGCTATTGCCCATAACGAAGGCGTAGGCCGTTACCAGATTGCCCTCGGCTATGCCAGCTGGAGTAAAAACCAGCTGGAAGAAGAAATTTCGCGTGGTGACTGGCTGATCTGCGATTCAGATATGGATCTGATTTTTAATCTGCCCTATAGCGACCGTTGGGATGCCGCCTACCGGAAAATCGGAATTGACCGCACCTGGCTTGCATCAGAGATTGGCCATGCCTGAGTCTGCTGTACACCTGATTATGGCCTTCGATTTTGGCACCCAGAAAATGGGCATGGCGGTGGGTCAATCCCTGATTGAAAGCGCCACGCCGCTGGCCCTGTTTCCCATGAAAGATGGTATTCCAAACTGGGACGAACTGCTGAAACTGGTGAAACAGTATCAGCCAAATTTATTTCTGGTTGGCTTGCCACTGAACATGGATGATAGCGAGTCAGAGCTGTCGACCCGGGCGCGCAAGTTTGCCCGACGTTTACGTCATCAGACCAATATCGAAACCCTGATGGTAGATGAACGTTTGACCACGCGTGAAGCCCGTGATGAACTGGATCATTATCAGGCTCAGGGACGCGGTAAAAAAATTGCCGCCGACAGTATTGCGGCCGCCCTGTTCATTGAAAGCTGGTATCGTTATCCGCAAGGCGTCCAGCCTTAAAATCTCGCTGTTGACGTCCAAATCCCCTTTCTCTTGGTTTTCAGCTCAATCCGGTCTGTTATGATAGTCAGTACCGGATTTTTTCATTGATCTTTTTTCACGTTGTAGAGTAATCACTGATGGCAATATCGAGTTTTGGCAAAATTTTGATGGTTCTGAATTTATTTTCAGTGTCACGTCCGGTGATTAATGTCGATATGATCAGTGAAGAACTGGGCCTGTCCAAACCGACCAGCTACCGCTATTTAAAAGAACTGGTTTCGGCCGAATTATTGCAGCGTTTAAGTGGGACTTCGGGCGATTACACCCTCGGCTCGAAAATTGCAGTGCTGGATTATATTTCCCGCACCACCGATCCACTGGTGCAAATCAGCATTCCGTTTATGCAGGATATTGTGCAGCGTACAGAATTTTGCTGCGTACTGACCTATCTGAATCAGGATGCCTGTATCGACCTGCATGATGAAGTATTCCAGCATATGAATCTGCTGTCCTATGGCCGCGGCTGCCCACGTCCGGTGTATATGGGTTCGTCACCGAAAATCATGCTGGCGCATTTACCAAAACAGAAAATGCTGAATTATTATCAGCGTTTTGCCGTGCAGTTCCGTCAGTCCGGTTTTGCCCAGGATGAAGCCGAGTTCATCAGCAAAATGAAAAAGATCAAAAAACAGGGCTATTACTATTCTAGTGGTGAACTGGAACCGCAACTGGCCGGCTTGTCGGTGCCGATCAGACTCTCCAATAAAACAGCACCATTCACCCTGACCTTACTGGCCTCCAAAAACCGCTTTGAATTTGTCAATGTCGAAAAGCTGATTGCCATTTTGCAGGAAAATGCCGCGCTGATTGAACAGAAAGTTGAAAGTCTGAATCCACATACCTAGATTGATCTTTATCAAAATACAGCTGTTAAGATCAGCGTGGTGAGATAAATCTCTGCCCTGCCCGGCCTTTGGATCACAACCAGCATTAGAGTGGATAAAAATAGCGAAAGGTTAAATTGATTCGCGGCGTCACCACACGGCTGGATTTGGGCAGGCTGTGCTTCCAGTAGCGCTGGGTCTGCCCACGCATCACAATTAATTGACCACTCTGTAGCAGCAGCTCGACTTTTGCTGCGCTGTGTTTGTGCTTAAAGCTAAATTTACGGGTTGCACCCAGACTTAAAGAAGCAATCACCGTTTCTGCACCCGGAGATGCGACCAGACTCGGTTCATCATCACTGTGCCAGCCCAGTCCCTGACTGCCATCTGCATATAAATTGGCTAAACAGGAATTAAATGGATGTCCCACGATCTGTTCAATCTGCTGTTTTAACTGCCACAAAGCCGGATGCCAACGCTGTGCCTGCTTCAAACTGCCCGAATAACGATACTGATAATACTCATCACCATACCAGGCAATTTTCCGCGCGGTGACATAATGTTTGCCAAATAAGGTGACTTCATCGGCTTGCCAGGCCAGCTGCTGTAAACATTGCTGCAAGTAAGCGTGACTGTCCTCAGCGGACAGAATCAGCCCATAATCCTGCACGATCCCCTCATAGGGCAACAGATTCTGCCGCGGCTCGGGCGGAAACAGTTCCAGATTCATTGTGGCGTTTTCCTGCGAAGCGGAACTTCAGTTTAAACCCAAAACGGCTTCACAAATCAAAACATTCTCTGTGCTTGTGAGCCACGCCAAATCGACATAGACTGAAAAACAGGTTTTAGAATAAAAAATAATTGCTTATGAACTTATGGCAGCTCTTTCAGAAGCTCAAGCCCTTTGTGCGGCCGTATCGGCTGCTGGTGATTGCCACGCTGATTCTGACTTTAATTGGTTCTCTGACCGCACAGGTCAATGCCCTGACCCTGCAATATGCCGTCGACAGCATTAACCGGCTGGTAGAAGCCGGTCAGGGGCTGGCTGAAGGCTGGCAGATTCTGATAACCATTAGCGCCATTTTACTGGGCAAGGAAATCATTAATGCCTTTGTCCAATTCGGGCAGAAATTTTATGGTGAAAAACTGCGGATTTTTGTGTCGCAGGATTTGGCCCAAGGTATTATTGAAAAGTTCCTGACTTACCGGCTGGCGTTTTTTAATCAGGACAACAATCAGGCCGGCAAGCTGCAAACCCGGATTGACCGCGGCATTGGCTCCCTCACCCGGCTGGTACAAATCTTTTTTATTGATATTTTACCGTTATTTACCAGTGCGATTATTGCCTTAGGGCTGATGTACTGGGCCAATTTCTATGTCGGGCTGGTGGCCTCGGCCATTGTGCCCATTTATTTCTGGCTGACCTATAAACAGGCCCAAAAACTTGGCAGCTGGCGCCGCAATTTGCGTGATGGCCGTGAACGGAAAAGCCAGGGCATCCTGAGTATTATCAACTCGATTACCGTGATCAAATCCTTTAACCGGGAACATATCGAATCGGACAAGCAGCTAAAACTGCAAAAGGAACTGACCGATAACCAGATGCATACCCGGCAGACCAGCTTCCTGTTTGATGGCCTGAAAACCTTTATTGAACAGATCGGGATTGTGCTGATTATTATCCTGACTGCCTATTTTGTGCTGGATGGCCAGATGAGTATCGGTATGATCATGTATCACGTGCTGCTGTTTAATAACGTATCTGCACCAATCCGTTCACTGCACCGGATTTATGATGAAGTGAATGATGCCATGATCTACTCGGAAAGCTTTTTCCAGATTCTGGAGGCCGATGATGAAATTGAAGCCAGCGGTGCACAAAAACCGGTAATTCGCGGGCAATTCAATTTAAGCGGGGTCGAGTTTTATTATCCGAACGGGCATCATGCCTTAAAAAATATTGAGATGTGCATTCAGCCCAACAAGATTACCGCGCTGGTCGGCCTGTCCGGTGCAGGGAAATCGACCCTGATCAGCCTGCTGGATAAATTCTATGAACCGCAGCAGGGCAGCATTCAGTTAGATGGAGTGGATTTAAAAGACATCGACACCCAATACCTGCGTGACCATATCGGGCTGGTGCTGCAAAAAAACCATATTTTCCAGAGCAGTATTTTTGACAATATCCGCTATGGCAAAACCGATGCTTCTCAGGAAGAAGTGATACAGGCGGCCCAGAAAGCCTCGATTCATGAGCAGATTTTGCAGCTCCCGCAAGGCTATGATAGTGATGCCCTGATGCTCTCGGGCGGTCAGCAGCAGCGGATTGCACTGGCGCGGATGTTCCTGAAAAATCCACCGATTATTTTTCTGGATGAACCAACCGCCAGTCTGGATGCCATTGCCACCGAGCAGATCAAGCAGAGTCTGGATGAAATTAAACAGGGCCGTACCGTGGTGATTATCTCACACAGTCTGTCGCAGATTATTGATGCCGATTACACCTATGTCATGAAAGAAGGCGCGATTGCCGAACACGGCGAACATGACACGCTGTACCATCAGGACGGTGTCTATAAAGAAATTTTTGATGCGATGGCCAAAAGCCTGAATATTGAAAAGATTGCCCGAACCTTTGAAGATGACGCAGAAGAAGAAACCCATAGTTAAACCGCAATCCGGTTAAAGATGAAGGAATGATTCTGTATTTTTTAATCCATAAAAAAAGCTCCTGTACAGGAGCTTTTTTGCCTTAAGGCTGTTTTAAATACGGCCAGGCGGCTTTTAAATAAATAAACATCGACCACAAAGTCAGCACCACCGCAGTATAGAGTAAGGCATAACCAAGCAATTCCAGTGGCTCCCAGTTCAGCAAGAACACGGAAATCGCAATCATCTGAAATGCTGTTTTATATTTCCCGACGGTAGAGACCGCCACGCTGGTACGCGCGCCAAGTTCTGCCATCCATTCACGCAAGGCCGACACGGTAATTTCACGTGAAATAATTACAATCGCGGCAAAGGCTATGGAAATGGTCGGCTGCCATTGCACCAAGACAATCAGGGCGGCTGCCACCATCAGTTTATCCGCCACCGGATCCAGGAAACGGCCAAAGGCTGAGGTCTGGTTTAAGGTTCGTGCCAGATAGCCATCAAACCAGTCAGTGACGGCAGCAATCACAAAAATCGCGGTCAGAATCAGATGCCGGGTCATCCCTGCATCATGATCATGGATTCCCATGGCAGGCGGCCAGTAGGCCACCAATAAAAATACGGGAATTAAGGCTATACGCGCTAAAGTTAAAATATTTGGAATGTTCAGGATTCGACCTGTTGTCATAGACACCGCCAATGCTTCCCCGTTATGCACGAGCTAAATGCACATATTTTTTGAGGGTTTATCCATCGTTAATAGGCTTCACTTTATACGAAATGGCAGAAAGTGTCACTAGGCAAAGACCGTTACGGTTTACCGCGAAATGGCAATCAGCCGGTTTTCAGCATCCCAAAGATGCGCCGTTTCAGTAGAATAGCCATCTGCCGCATGCTCGGTAATCACTTTATATTTAAACCAATCATGCACTTGGTGGCGGATCGGATGCACATAAGTGATATGCCAGGTCAGCGAACTGGCCGGTGACAAGGTTTTAAATAAAGGCAGTACACCCGGTGGCCAAATGTCCATCAGTGTGACCAGATCGGCCACAGTAAAGTCGCGGTTGGCATGTTTTTCTGGCGTATAGCGGCACCAGCCGCCAAAATCGGACTGCTGGCTGCCGGTACACGGATAATCGCCTTCGGCCCAGCACACCTCAAACTGCTGATAACATTCCGGCATCAGCTGATGCACCGGTAAATAGTTAAGCTGCGCTGGTGCAGGATAATCCGGCGCCACCGGTTCCTGCTGTACCTGAATAGTGGACTCACGCGCCGCGCCAAAGCTGGCCAGCAAGATGCTTTGTACCGCATCATCCTGCCATAAGCGCACTTCCAGCGTGGTCACCGACTTGCCCTGTCGCAAAATTTCTGCACTGATTCTGGCCCGGTCTTCCCGCACCGGCCCGACAAAGGTCACCGATGCACTGAGCAGACGTTTATCCGGGTCGGCAATCACCGAAAGGGCTTTCTGCATCATCAGTCCGGCCACCAGTCCGCCATAGATGGTTCGGCCCTGTAACCAGCCTGTTGGAATCTGAATCCATTCATCCTGCTCGATTGCGGCAAATACAGAACGCAGCGACATATATTTTCCTTTTTATTGAGTGCGCTTCATCTTGCAGCTTTTCAGTGTGGATGTGAATGATCAATCGTATACTGGCCAGTGACTATTTTTGCCAATAGGTCAAATATGCCGGACTTATTCGTGCAGAATTTTATAGATGGTCCGCGCCATGACCTGCCCCAGTCCCGGTACCAGCATCAGGTCTTTTTCCGAGGCTTTTAGCACGCCCTGAATCCCGCCAAAATGGGTCAGCAAATCACGGCGGCGTTTCGGGCCCAGGCCGGGAATCACTTCCAGCACCGAACTGCCGCGTTTTTTATCACGTTTGGCCCGATGCCGGGTAATGGCAAAACGGTGTGCTTCATCCCGCACCTGCTGAATCAGATGCAGGGCTTTATGGTCTTCCGGCAGCTGGATTTTGCTGCCATCGGTAAAATGCAGGGTTTCCAGTCCGGGTTTACGCCCCTCGCCTTTGGACACGCCGACCATAAAGGCTTCCAGTCCCAGTTCCTGCATCACTTCCATCGCCATATGCAGCTGGCCTTTACCGCCATCAATCAGCAGTAAATCCGGCAGCATGGCTTTTTTATAGCGCCGGGTCAGGGCCTGACGCATTGCGGCATAGTCATCGCCTTCGGTAATGTCATTGATGGAAAACTGGCGATAATCGCGTTTGCGCGCACCACCCGAATCAAACACCACGCAAGACGCCACGGTCGCTTCACCCATGGTGTGGGAAATATCAAAACATTCAATCCGGTCAATAGGACGCCCCACCACCTGCTCCAGCTGATGAAAACGCTCATTCAGCTCGAAGTGATTGGCCAGCTTGCCTTTAATCGCATGTTGCACGTTCATTTGTGCCAGTTCCTGCCATTCGGCCCGGGTTTCACGGACTTTGTGCTTGATCTGAACTTTCTGCTGAAACTGCTGCTGTAGCGCCTGCTCCAGCTCTTTGACATCTGGCAGTTCCACATTCACAATCAGCTCGGCCGGTACTTCATCGGCGACCTGAAAATAGAAATTGGCAATAAAGTCAGACAGCATCTGCCCCTGATCATCTCCGAGCATATCCGGAAAATAGCTTTTCCCGCCCAGCATCTTGCCATTGCGCACATGCATAATCTGCACACAGGTCACCCCGGCCTGATAAGCAATCGCCAGAATATCGGCTTCACCTTTGACCTTATAAATCGCCTGCTGTGCCTGTACATCGCGCAGCAAGGCCATCCGGTCCCGATAAAACACCGCTTTTTCAAACTCCAGTGCTTCCGCCGCGGCTTCCATTTTGGCAATCAGTTCCTGATTCAGTTCACGGGTATCGCCCTGTAAAAAGCGGATCGAGTTCTGCACATCTTCCTGGTAGGCTTCCGGTGAAATCAGCCCGACACAAGGCGCCGAACAGCGTTTGATCTGATATTGCAGGCAGGGACGTTTGCGCTGGGAAAAATAGCTGTTTTCGCACTGGCGCACATTAAATAGCTTTTGCAGCACAATTAAGGTATCACGGGCGTTGTAGGCACTTGGATAAGGCCCGAAAAATTTACCCACCTGATGCTTGCCTTTGCCACGGCCACTGGCAATCCGCGGATAAGGCTTGTCACTGGAGACAAAAATATAGACATAAGATTTGTCATCGCGCAGCATGATGTTATACGGCGGCCGATGCAGCTTGATCAGGTTCTGTTCCAGCAGCAAGGCTTCGGTTTCAGAGCGTACCACCAGCGTTTCAATATCATAAATCCGCGCCACCAGCGCCTGGGTTTTCGGATGTTCGATGGTTTTTACGAAATAGCTGGACACGCGATTTTTAAGATTCTTGGCCTTGCCCACATATAACAGTTCCCCATCTTTACCCAGCATGCGGTAAATACCGGGCAAGGTGGTCATATTGGCCAGAATTTTGACAATATGTTCGCGTGCGTTTTCGTTCACATTCAGCCTATTTATCGATCTCGTCTGCTCTAGCATGATGTGATGGTGATTCTGCTATTTTCAAGCATTGCCGCGCAAGCATGCCGGCAGAAATGACATGATTGCTACAAAGTCTTAGTGCCACAGACAAATTTTGCTATGCTGAACAGCTTGTCCCGCTCAGGATTCAGTTTATGCACACCGCCCACTCTGCCATGCATATTATTCAGCCGACCACCTCAACACATGCGACATCGGAAAAAGACCGCCTGATTGGCAAACCGCGCTTTCATTTTGAACCGCTTGAAGTGATGCAGCTGCTCAGAACCCGGATTATTGGACAGGACACAGCCTTAACTGAAATTGAAAAAATGCTGCATGTGGTCAAGGCAGATTTTTCCAGCCCGGAACGTCCGCTGTCGGTGACGCTAATGCTGGGGCCAACTGGCGTCGGTAAAACTGAAACTGTCCGGCTGATCAGTGAAGCGATTTATGGCCGCCCGGATGCTTTTTGCCGGATTGATATGAACACGCTGGCACAGGAACATTATGCAGCAGCACTCACCGGTGCACCGCCGGGCTATGTTGGCTCCAAAGAAGGCCATAGCCTGTTTGATGAAACTGCGATTGCAGGCAGTCACACCCGCCCCGGCATTGTGCTGTTTGATGAACTGGAAAAAGCCTCGACTGAAGTACTGCGCGGGCTAATGAATGTGCTGGACACCGGCAAACTGACCCTGACTTCTGGCACCAAAACCATCGACTTTCGCAATTGCATGATTTTCATGACCAGTAATGTCGGTGCTCAAGCTGCGCAGCAATATCTGGACAAGCTGAATCTGTTCCCGAAAAAAATGCAGGACCTCTGTCTAAAACGTCTGCCGGCCAGACAGATTATTGAAAAGGTGATGCAGCGCCGTTTTGATCCGGAATTTCTCAACCGGATTGACCGGACCCTGCATTATGCGCCGGTCCAGGAAAATGCCCTGCCGCAACTGGTCGAGATTGAACTGGAAAAACTGAACAAACGCCTGCAGCATCAGAAACGTCAGGTGCAGCTGACCGATGCCGCCAAGGCTTATTTTTATCAAGGACATGATATTCGCTATGGCGCTCGGCATTTGGGCCGCCGCATGCGCACCGAACTGGAACCGATTCTGGCGCTGTATTTCCTCAGTCATCCAGAGCAGCTTAGTCTGTGTCTGGACTGTCAGGATCAGCAGCTGTTGATTCAGCCGGACCCAGCGACCAGCACTGAATCAGGACGATAAAGGCTGTTTAATCGCGGCGCAGAATTGCTCCGGATGCCGCGGCGACACCAGCACAAACTTGTTCACGCCATCTTGCTGATAGTCAATCTTTAAGCGTTTTAAGGACATGGCCGGAGATGCCACCGAGTTATTGGTCGGTGATACTTTTTGAATCTGCGCCAATGGGATGCGCCAGCTTAAAAACAGGCAGCGGATGGTCAGGCAGTCTTCGCTCACACGATAGCGGGTATTCCACACCGGCCACCAGATCACCACAATGGTCAGCAGATACACCGCGGTATGCACCGGATACGCTTGCATGGTGCCTTTGGCCTGCATGGTCAGCAACAATTGCACCAGCAGCCCGGTCATACAGATCAGAAAGGCCAGCACCCACCAGTCAATTTTGGAACGAAATTTCTGCATTATTTTCCCCTTTACTGTCTGTATCTTACACAAAATTTATGGGGGCTGCTGTATTGGGCCGTGCAGAAAAAAAACGCCCATGTGGGCGTTTTGGTTGGAGTGCAAAAGATCAGCATGTCATCTTAAAACAGATAAGGCCGGATAAAAATCAGGAAGAATAGCCCCAGCATCAGCACCCATTTTAAAATGTAATATAGGGTCCGGTTTCTGGCTTTCAGGGCCTTGGCTTGAATCCGGATCTGATAAACATAGGCAAAGACTTTATTCAGGCCGCCAGTGCGGTCCCCGACTTCATTGGGCGAGCTGGCCGCCGTCATCACCTTTTTACCAAACCAGTGATTAAACTTTTGCATCCAACGGGTAGTTAACGGCCGCTCGACATCGGCAAAGAAAATAATCCGGTTCTGCGTAGTGCCGTTTTCAGCATAGTGAATATAGGTTTCATCAAATACCACACTTTCACCATCACGCCATGAATAGCGCTGGCCATCGACATCAATAAAGCAGCGCTCATCATTCGGGGTCATTAAGCCCAAATGATAACGCAGCGAACCGGCATAAGGATCGCGATGCCGGACCAGGCGGCTGTCTGGTGCCAGTTCGGTAAACATTGCCGCTTTAATACTTGGCAAGGTTTTTAATAAAGCTGTGGTTTTCGGGCACAGCTCGGCCGCAGAAGGATGCGCGGTGTCATACCATTTCAGGTAAAAGCGTTTCCAGCCGGTTTTAAAGAAAGAGTTAAACCCCAGATCATCATATTTGCTGGAGGCCTTGATGCCGCCTTGTTCATACAGCGCTTTGGCCTCATCGCGAATCATCTCCCAATGTTCATCCAGCACTTTTAAATCCTGAAAATGCTGGGTGTCGATGTAGGGCTGATTCGGTACGCGTGAAAAACGGTACATCAGAAAATTAATCGGGGCGAACAGGGTCGAATGGTCAAAGAACTGACGATAAAACGAATGCCGAACTTTGCCGCGTTGCTGGATATAAAACGCTGAAATGACAAAGATGGCCAGAATAATCCACTTAAGCATAGCAACATCCGGGAAATTGCCGCCCTGTACAGGGACGACAGACAAGCCAAAATATCGGCGAGTATAACAAATTTAGCCAGGCCAATCAACCGGTCGTTTAAGACACAGCGTTGCAAAACTGGCGCTGTTCAGGTACCTGTACTGCCCTGCCCATTCACACGAATTGACTTTTTTGACCAAAACACCACAACTCCGGCATGGGCAGCGCCAGCTTTTTCCGTTATAAACAGAAGGCAACTGCGCCAAAAAGTAAAACTGAAACAAGTACTTCATTGGCTTTTAAGCGAAATAAGCAGGAGAAGAAAGGGAACAAGACCTTGATTGGGCATAGAAAAATTGATGACCCTAGCGTCACGGCTTGATACAACTTGTTATATTCTTTTTCGATATAGTTATCGTAAGATTAGCGAGGCATAGAAGTGTGCGGGAAATGCACACTCGCTTCACAACATCAACTTAGAAATCCTCCAAAATAAAGGAGATCAGGCATGATCCACGCTGGCAATGCCATTACCGTCCAAATGCTTTCGGACGGAATTGCAGAATTCCGCTTTGACTTACAAGGTGAGTCGGTCAACAAATTTAACCGTGCAACGATTGAAGATTTTAAAGCTGCAATTGACGCTGTCAAAGCCAATAGTGAAATTAAAGGCTTGGTGGTCACTTCAGGTAAATCGACCTTCATCGTGGGTGCAGATATCACTGAGTTTGGTGAAAACTTCGCACAAGGCGAACAAGCAATTGTGGAATGGGCCTTGCCTGTTCACAACATCTTCAACAGCTTTGAAGATTTAGATATTCCTAAAGTGGCTGCCATTAATGGTATGGCGCTGGGTGGCGGTTTTGAAATGTGTCTGGTCTGTGACTACCGTGTCATGTCCGAACAGGCGCAAGTCGGCCTGCCAGAAATCAAACTGGGAATTTTCCCGGGCTTTGGTGGTACAGTACGTTTAAGCCGTTTAATCGGGATCGACAATGCGGTGGAATGGATGGCAATGGCCAATCCGAAAAAACCAGCCGCAGCATTAAAAGATGGTGCAGTAGATGCCGTTGTTGCCGCGGACAAACTGACTGAAGCCGCAGTTGATCTGGCTAAACAGGCAGCAGCTGGCCGTCTGGACTGGAAAGCAAAACGCCAAGAAAAATTAGACCCTGTAAAATTGAACCCACTTGAACAAATGATGGCGTTCAACACGGCGAAAGGTGCGGTATTAGCCAAAGCGAATCCTGCACAATACCCAGCACCAAAACTCATGCTGGATTCTTTACAAGCTGGTGCAAGCTTGCCACGTAATGACGCACTCAAAGCAGAAGCTGAAGGCTTTGCTAAAGCTGCTGTAACGCCTCAAGCAGGTGCGTTGATTGGTTTGTTTATCAACGACCAAGTGGTGAAAAAGACCTCGAAAAAATATGAAAAAGGTGCACATCCTGTGAACCAAGCGGCTGTACTCGGCGCGGGTATCATGGGCGGTGGTATTGCTTACCAAGCGGCAAGCAAAGGCACACCAATTATCATGAAAGACATCGGCAACCCACAATTAGCATTAGGGATGTCTGAAGCAAACAAATTGCTGACCAAGCAGGTTGAACGCAAGAAGATGAAACCGGCGCAAATGGGTGAAACCCTGGCACGTATCCGCCCGACTTTAAGCTATGACGAGTTTAAAGAAGTCGACATCGTGATTGAAGCCGTGACTGAAAATCCAAAAGTCAAAGGCATCGTACTGAAAGAAACTGAAGCCAAAGTTCGTGAAAACACGATCATTGCCTCGAATACGTCTACAATTTCGATCACGCGTCTGGCTGAAAACCTGGAACGTCCTGAAAACTTCGTGGGGATGCACTTCTTTAACCCGGTACACATGATGCCACTGGTAGAAGTGATCCGTGGTGAAAAAACTTCACCTGAAGCAATTGCGACCACTGTGGTTCTTGCTCAGAAAATGGGTAAAACACCAATTGTTGTGAACGACTGCCCAGGCTTCTTGGTGAACCGCGTATTGTTCCCTTACTTTGGTGCATTCGACTTGTTACTTAAAGATGGTGCAGACTTCCAGCAAGTCGACAAAGTCATGGAAAAATTCGGCTGGCCAATGGGTCCTGCTTACCTGATGGACGTGGTTGGTATCGACACTGGCGTTCACGGTGCAGAAGTTATGGCAGAAGGTTTCCCGGACCGTATGAAGCCAGACTATAAAGGCTCAATCCAAGTCATGTACGAAAACAAACGTCTTGGTCAAAAAAATGACGTAGGTTTCTACAAATATGAATTGGATCGCAAAGGCAAAAAAGCCAAAGTGGTTGATCCAACTGCATACGAGCTTGTGGCATCTGTGGCAACATCTGAAAAACGCGAATTTGATGCACAAGAAATCATTGACCGTATGATGTTGGCGTTCTGTAACGAAACTGTTCGTTGCTTAGAAGACAATATCGTGGCAACACCATCTGAAGCAGATATGGCGATGATTATGGGTGTAGGTTTCCCTCCATTCCGTGGTGGCCCATGCCGTTACATCGACCAAACAGGTGTTGCTGAATATGTTGCGCTTTGCGACAAATATGCACACTTAGGAAAAGCTTATGAAGCGCCACAAATGTTGCGTGACATGGCTGCTAACAACAAAAAATTCTACGGTTAAGGAGCAACGTGAATGGCTACTTTAAATCCACGTGACGTTGTCATCGTTGATGGCGTACGTTCTGCAATGGGTAAAACCAAAAACGGTATGTTCCGCAATGTACGTGCTGACAGTCTATCGGCTGAATTGGTTCGTGCTTTAGTTGCTCGTAACCAGTTTGATGTCAACGAAGTTGAAGATGTAATCTGGGGCTGTGTGAACCAAACCCTAGAACAAGGTATGAACATTGGTCGTAATATTGCATTATTGGCTGATCTTCCAAAAACAGTAGCGGGTCAAACCGTAAACCGTCTGTGTGGTTCTTCAATGCAAGCAATCCACACGGCTGCAGCACAAATTGCAACCAATCAGGGTGATATTTTCATCATTGGTGGTGTAGAGCACATGGGCCATGTGGGCATGATGCACGGTATCGACATCAACCCTGCTGCATCGAAGCACTATGCCAAAGCATCAAACATGATGGGTTTAACTGCTGAAATGTTGGGTCGCATGAACGGTATTTCGCGTGAAGAGCAAGATGCCTTTGGTGTGGAATCACATCGTCGTGCATGGGCTGCAACACAAGAAGGTCGTTTTAAAAACGAAATCATTGGCATTGAAGGTCATGACGCAAATGGCTTTAAACAGCTATGCGACATCGACGAAGTGATCCGTCCAGATGCCAACCTTGAGGCGTTCCAAGCTTTACGTCCTGTATTTGACCCGAAAGGCGGTACGGTCACTGCGGCAACATCTTCAGCATTGTCTGATGGTGCATCTGCGATGCTGCTTATGTCTGCTGAACGTGCACAAGCTTTAGGTTTAAAACCACGTGCGGTGATTCGCTCTATGGCAGTTGCAGGCTGCGATGCAGCAATCATGGGTTATGGCCCTGTACCTGCAACACAAAAAGCGCTTAAACGTGCAGGCTTGTCAATTGCAGACATTCAAACCTTTGAATTAAACGAAGCGTTTGCTGCACAAGGTTTGTCTGTTCTTAAAGGCTTAGGCATTTATGATCAGCAAGATCGTGTGAATTTGAACGGTGGTGCAATTGCACTAGGTCACCCATTGGGTTGTTCGGGTGCGCGTATCACTACAACGCTGCTTAACGTGATGGAACAGCAAGATACCCAAATTGGTCTTGCGACCATGTGTATCGGTCTTGGTCAAGGTATCGCGACAATTATCGAACGCGTTTAATCTTTAAATACTTAGATAAAAAAATCCCCGTTTGATACGGGGATTTTTTATATTCGCGAAAATTATTCAAAACAAAACGCCCCATGTGCTACATCGGGCATTTTTAAATTGCATCTCAATCACGACTGAAGCAAGCTTCAGCTCATCGCCTTAATGTTCGGGCTTGGCCACTGTGGTTAACACTGGCTCAACCGTTGTCCTTTTACCAAAATGAAGATGGTTAAACAGGATATTCAGGAAAATCGCCATCACACAGGTCGAGCTAATGCCCGAATGGAACAGGGTTTTAAACCAGGTTGGAAACTGGGCATAGAAAGAATGATCAATAATTGGAATCATCCCGGCGGCTAAAGACGTTGCCACAATAATCAGATTCTTCTGGTCGCTATAGTCCAGTTTAGATAAAGTACGAATCCCGCTGGCCGCCACTGTACCAAATAGGACCAGACCAGCGCCGCCTAATACCGGCGTAGGAATGGAAGCAATAATACGGCCCATAATCGGCAGCAAGCCCAAGATCACCAGAATCAAGCCACCGGCAGCTACCACAAAACGGCTTTTCACACCGGTAATCGCCACCAACCCCACATTCTGAGCAAAGGCACTTTGCATAAAGGTGCCAAAGAAGGGCGCTACTGCTGAGGAAATCATATCGGCGCGCAAGCCATTGGCAATACGCTTGTCATCGACTTTGGCACCGACAATATCTCCCACTGCAATAATATCGGCCGTGGTTTCAGTTAACACCACCACCATCACAATGGTCATGGCCAGAATTGCAGACAGATGAAAAGTCGGTGCGCCAAAAGCCAAAAAGTCAGGAAAGGCAAACCAGGCACCCTCACCCACTTTGGAAAAATCGCCAAAACCCAAGACATAGGCCAGAATCGAACCGATCAGAATCGCCAGTAAAATTCCGGTACGGCGAATGGTTTCAGAACCAAAACGGCTTAAAAGCAGCAAAATCCCCAGGGTCATGGCGGCCAGACCAATATTCTGCATAGAACCCCAGTCAGGTGCATTGCTATTGCCACCCATAATCCAGCGCACGGCCACCGGCAATAAAGACAGGCCGATGATGGTAATCACACAGCCAGTCACCACCGGTGGAAAGAAACGGATAATCTTGGCAAAAAACGGTACCAGCAATAACCCGATTAAGGAGGAGGCAATCACCGCGCCCAGAATGGCATTAAAACCGCCACCCGTGGTGGCAATACCCACCATGGTGGCTACACCGGCAAAAGACACGCCTTGCACCAGTGGCAAGCGTGCCCCGAAATATTTCACCCCCAAGGTCTGTAACAAAGTCGCCAGTCCGCCCATAAATAATGAGGCAGTAATCAAAATCCCGATTTGCGCAGCAGTTAAACCGGCCGCTGTGCCAACAATCAATGGCGGCGCCACAATACCGCCATACATGGTTAATACATGCTGTAAGCCATAAGTCAGGCTTTTTCCTGTCCCTAAAAATTCATCTTCGGGCGAAATATTCTGTTTGCTCGTTGTCATATGTAGCCCCACGCCGCAGCCTAGTGATGCTTTTCTCTGAAGCCATCCTTAAAAATATACTGGCCCTTGCCTGCATGTTGCAGACAAGCGCGATTCCTGCGGGATTGGAGCAATTACTATGCCATTTTAAAAAATCTGCCGGATTTTGCTGGTAAATCGGCACCAACATGAGGATGAGATGAACTAGTTAAAGACAGGAAAAAATAGAGAGATACTTTCTAAAATTTCAAAACTTTATCAATTACTTAGACCAATTTTTTTTATTCATAATTTTATTTTTCTACTCTGTTTAAGTAGATCACGCACGATGCTGTCCATTTATATAACTTGTAGCCATCCACACCCTGAAAAAGCGCTAGAGACTGTACAGTCACAGTGCATTTTCATAGCCATCTCGGCCAGCAGCAGCACTAAAATATGTCCTGAGCCTGTGGCCAGGTGATCATTAAGAATGCACCTTGCATCTGCCGATACTGCCCCATGACGGTGTTGGGGCAGTATTAAGCTTTGGCTTAAAACAGGTGCAAGAAGTTGAGCTGTTACTTACAGTTTTTCAGCCAATGCCTGCTGATGCGCCTGGGTAATCTCCTGCATTTGCTGATTCAGCTTGAGCATGTCCTGATAGGCCTGATTAAACTGTTTCAGGCCTGCATCTTCATAGAACATAAACAGGTTGTTTTTCATTTCCCAGCGATTATTTTTTAGAATCCCAAGCAGCACATAGGCCTGACTCAGGCTCTGTTTTTCCAGCTCAAACAGCACTGTGCCTTCATCATTCTGGCGGCTTTCCAGCAGAGATTCACTTAACTGACGGCGTAGATGCGATTTAATCGGTAATTCTTCAATTTGGGCCAGCGCCTGAGCTTCATGTTCAGTCAGATGCTCCTGATACAGCTCCATCATGGCTTTGACCTGTGACAGCATGGCTTCAGTTTCGGCATAGTCCTGTTTTTTATCTTCATTCAGGCGTTTAATATCCAGAAACTGATCCCATTGCAGCGCTTTCAGCTCACGTAAATAGCTGTTACGCGCTTCGGCACTTTGCACCAGATGGCTAATCACAAATTCAGCCATCAGGGCATAATCACCGCTTAAACGCGGATCGGACGGATCAACCTGAATCGGGGTCGACCAATCCTGCGCCTGTACATAAATCTGCTCGGCCTTGTCATACAGTACGTTCTGATATTCGTGTAATTGGGTCAGTTCTTTTTGTTGTGCCTGATATTGATAAAACATCAATCCAAACACGGCACAGGTCACGAGGACGATGATCCACACTATACGTCGCATATCCTGTCCTCTTGTTGTAGTTCTCGTTATCATAACGCTTTGTTGTTGTATCGCCTGTTTTTTAGACAAAATTATTCAACAAAGCACACAAAAGATCAAACAATAAAAATGACTTAAGTGATTTATTTTATTCAGCTAATTTTTTATCGTTTAGCTTATTTTCAAAAAATATAAAGTGATGAGGATGAAAAATACGGTTTGCTGGCGGCAAAGTACCCATCTCGGCTTTAATTCAGGCAAATCATCCCCATCAATAGTTGAAAACAAGGCAAAGAGAATATTCATGCGTGTAGATATCTGGTCCGATGTGGTCTGCCCTTTCTGTTATATCGGCAAAAAACGTCTTGAAGCCGCGGCAGCACAGGTCGGCGTAGAACTTGAGGTGCACTGGCACAGCTTCCAGCTTGACCCGGAGGCACCGGAACGTCAGGAAATTTCCAACTCTGAACGTCTGGCACAAAAATATGGCCGTACCCTGGCAGAAGTAGAAGACATGCAGCGCAATATTGCCAGCATGGCTGCTGAAGAAGGCATCCAGTTTAACTGGGAACAGGCCAATTCCGGCAATACCTTGAATGCCCACCGTCTGATTCATCTGGCGCAAAGCAAAGGCTTGGGCAATGAAGCCAAAGAGGCTTTTTTCTACAGCTATATGACCCAAGGTCTGGCCATTGGCGAACGCGAAACGCTGGAAGATGTCGCTGCACGTATCGGTTTAAACCCGGTGGAAGTCGATGATGTGCTCGATTCCGATGCCTATGCCGATTTTGTGAAATTTGATCAGGATGTAGCACGTGATCAGCTTAAAGTGACGGGCGTCCCATTTTTTGTATTTGACCAGCGCGTCGCTTTAGCCGGTGCACAGCCACGGGAAGTGTTTGAACAGGTGCTGAAAAAAGCTTTGGAAACACCTGCAGACAACGGCGCGCAATGTCAGGATGACCAGTGCGATGTACCGGAACAATAAGCAGTTGTATCTTTAAGCATCGCTGCCATAAAAAAATCCCCTTACGGGGATTTTTTCTATGTGCCTTATTCCACCAGGAAACTGATTTTTAAATTGACCCGATACTCGGTAATCTTATTGTCCTTAATCACCACTTTCTGTTCATTAATCCAGGCACCCTGCAGGTTTTTGACTGTTTCACCGACTTTGGCAATGCCGCTTTGAATGGCATCTTCAAAACTTTTATTACTGCTGGCATTCACTTCTACTACTTTTGCAATCGCCATGATTGATCCCTCAGTGTTGGTATAAACGTTCATCTTAGAATAAAAAATAGACAATAAAAGAGCGCTTAACCATACCGCGTCAAAAACTTACATCTCTATACAGATCAAGGGATTTGTACAGAGATGACGCATGGATGGGGCAAAAAATCTGGAGATTTTTTCATCTTAAAACAGGATGATCTCGTTCTTGTAAAAATCATCATTAATTTAAATCTTGTAGCTAAATGATTAGAGCAATTATTCTAATTTATTGTTTTTAAATGTTATTTTTTAACAAAAAGTCTTAAACTTGCCGATATGATCATTTTCTCTCAATCACAACGCGCTATCATAGCTGTTGTTTGAATACACTCTCTCACGATGACTTTTCTCCCAAGTCATCCTTTTTTGTGAAGGTAAGATTGATGAACTTTTTAAAAGCGCTTGGCCTGTTTATGGTCACCCTGTATGCAGCCAATGTATCAGCAGAAATGGTTTATGTACCAAGCTTCCCGACTGAAAAAGCCCACACTGAAACCGTGAGCAACGATCAGCCTGTAAGCGCTGAACAGAACAAAGAAGCTTAAGCACTTCTTTAAATACAAGCAGACCTCAGGTCTGCTTTTTTTATTGCGGGTTAGAACAATTCTGCGGCTGACACCTGATCCGACCGGACAATTTGAGACTGACATTTTTTGTCAATTCGGCAGCATGATCTGTTTATTCTCTGATTTAACTGAAATTTATCTAAAAAATTTTTTAATATTTCTTATATTGAAATCCCAATTTATGTCATAAATGCCTAAAAATCCACAAAAGCTGACATTTTTTTCATGTAATTTTTAGTGAAATACCTATAATCAAAGTGATCCAAAACAATTATTTAAGTACAGGTTGATGAGAGAGCAATGCACGAACTTCAAGCCCTGATTCAGAGAAAAATTTCTCCACAAGAGATTAATGTAGAAAATCTGGTGGCGCTGGCGGAACATTATTCACAGCCGCATTCTGCCGAATACAAATTGGTTGAACTGGCCCTGAATATTGTCCTGGCCAGTTATCTGGAAAAAGCACAACAACTGGTTTAAGTTTCCACCATGAATACTTTAGAAAAATCCCGGCTGATTAAAGAACTGCATGACCTGACGGGCGCACTGGAGCGTCGTTCCTTGAGTCTGTATGAAACCGCCAAGGCCAAAAGCCGGATTAAAAGTATTTTTGTTGAATGCGACCAGCCGCTGTTTAAAAAACAGATTCTGGCCTATAAGGCACAGGTGCAGCCGGAACGTTCTGCCGAAGAATTTGCGCGCGACACCATTTATGCATGTTCTTTTCGGGGGGTGTTTCAGCAGGTTGAGGCTCTAGAACAAGCTTTATATACCCAGCCCGATTCAGGTTGGGCTATCTTGTATCAGCCCGCCTCCGGCTGGCAAATCTGGCTGATTCCGGCACCCGCACGTACTGCCCTGCTCAGTGACTGGGGCAATCTGGAACAGGTCTATCGCTGGATGTTGCAACAGCAGCATCAGTATCGCAGTCTGCACACCGATCTGGAATTACTTAACCAGCAAAACTATGCCGCAACGCAGGCCTTTCAGCATACCGTCGCAGTACGTACAGCTGTAGCGATAGAACCTGAAGCAGCAGCTCAGCAACTCAAGCCTACCAAAGCCGCACCTGTTCAGCCTGAACAGCAAGCAGAGTCTAGCGCCCGTCATCTGCTGCTCAATCAGCTCAGCTGCCCGATTTCCGAATTACCCCTGGACCATCTGCCGGCGGAAAAACTGTGCCGGGTATTTTTACCAGACCGGCCTGAAGTGATGCAGTATGCCGATGTGCTGGTTCATGATGCAGAGCAAGCAGCTCTGCTCAAGCGCCCCGGTTATGTGGCCGAGCAGATCAATGCCCAAGGTCGTTTTATTAAATATCTGGTCTTGTTTGGCGCCTTGGATGCCATGCAAGCCACCCGTTTTGCCCACGCCTTTAGCCAGCAGCATGAACATGAAATTGCCGCAATTCGTGAAATAGACAGCGCTGTACTGGAAAGCCAGCTGTTTGCGCTGGACAGCCTGTTTCAGTGCTATCAACATGCCGAGCAGATGATCTGGCACAAAGAAGATTATTATCCGTTTATTCCGCTGCACCTGATTCATACCCAGAAATTTATCCAGTTTGAGGAAACAGCAGCCACGCTGGCCACCCCGCTGATTTTATTAAAAGAGCGACAAAAAATTCGCCTGATTCATGGCCAGCAGCGTTTACAACTGGCGCGTACCGAACCGGCCTATCCCTATATTCTGCTCGATCGTCAGCAGGGCGTGAGCTGGCAAATCATTCAAAAAGTCTTGAATCACCTGCCTGCGCCGGTCGACCCTTTACGTCTGGTTCAGGCCATTCAACGGCTCACCGCCAGTTAATGTTTATGTTTTTGTAGCTGCATCTTGCTTTTCGCCTGAAGATTTTCAACACTAGCAAAAAGAGCTTAAAGATCAGTAAATAATGCCAAGAAAAGTACATTTTATAGCGCCATTATTATTATTTTGCCTGTTAGGCAGTGGATATACGGTTGCAGACAACAATACCAACCTGGAGACAGAACAGCAGACCGCACCACCAGGTTATGAGGTGCCACTGGTGCCCGAAAGTGAGGCGGGTAATGGTTTTTTCTATACCCTGCCGCGCCTGATTGATGCCACCCCGACCATTTTGCCGGAACAGTCGAATGAACCGATTGTACCGCCCACGCATGAAACCGAAGAACAAAGCTGGGTAGACCGGCGCCAGAAACAGATTCGCCACTGGGCAGACAATACCGCACATAAAATTGATAACTGGTTTGGAGAAACCAGCCCGGAGGAACCGGCCTCTGCGACCTTGCGTATTCTGGTCGACAGTCGCTGGAACAAATATGATGACTACGATATTAAACCGCGGGTACGTGGCCGGATTAAACTGCCGACGCTGGAACGCAAATTAAGTCTGGTCTTTGGTGATGACTCACTGGATAACGAACTGCAAAATAGTGTTGCCATTACCAATGAAAACCCCAGCAACAGCCCGGACAAAACCCTGGATGGCCGACGGGCACGTGAAGACAACAGCTCTCTGGCCTTACGCTGGTCTGACTTCACTGAACGCTTACCCTTTGAAACTGATGCCGACCTCGGGGTGCGTTCTGGCGATGATATTTATGCCCGTTTAAAAATTGCCAAGGACTGGGAACTGGTCAATGATTTTTCCTTTCATGCCGAGCAGATTTACCGTTACGGTCTCGACAGTGAAAACTATTTAAGAACCAACCTGGAACTTATTCATGCCCGGCCTGATCATCCGTTTTTAAGCAACCAGTTTAGCCTGACCTATGCCGATGAACAGGATGATGACCTCAGATGGGACAACTACAGCTTTAGACAGCACCAGTTCTTCCACGGCAACCGTTTTAACTACGGGCTCTACACCGGCGGTTATTATCATAATGATGATTTACGCCTGAACAGCTGGGGGCCATTTGTGTCCTGGCGTCAGCCGTTCTTGCGCGAATGGTTTTTTGTGCAGGGCGACCTGAATTACTATAATGATGACCGTGAAGACCGCAGCCATTACCCGAGTGTCTTGCTGCGTTTAGAAGCCCTGTTCTAAAGCCGTCAACAATATAATCGTGCATTAAAAAACCTCCCGCAGGAGGTTTTTTTAATAGGCTTATTTTAAGAGCAGACTGTTGATGCGTTTCAGGTACTCTGCCGGATTTTCTGGCAGTCCCCCTTCTGCAATCAGGGCCTGATCAAAAATCACATTGGCCAGATCATCAAACTGAGCCGAACCTTGCAGTTTTTGCACCAACGGATGCTGCGGGTTAATTTCCAGAATCGGTTTCATTTCTGGCACCGGCTGACCGGCATCTTTCAGCATCCGGATCAGCTGTGGCGACAATTCCCCGTCAGCCGTAACCAGACAGGCCGGAGAATCAACCAATCGTGTGGTCACGCGCACTTCTTTGGTTTTATCTTTCAGCGATTCAGACAGCTGCTCCACCACTGGCTTAAACTGCTCTGCCGCCTGTTCCAGTGCCTTCTTCTCTTCAGCATCTTGCAGATCGCCCAAATCGACCGCACCTTTAGACACGTTTTGCAGCGGTGTACCATCAAACTCATGTACGAAGTTCATGGCCCATTCATCAACACGTTCAGTCATCAGCAGGACTTCAATGCCTTTTTTCTTGAACAGCTCCAGCTGCGGCGAGTTCTTGGCCGCGGTCAGGCTATCTGCGGTTACATAGTAAATGGCTTTCTGGCCGTCCTGCATCCGCGCTTTGTAATCTGCCAGTGAGGTACTGACCTCATCCTGGGTGGAGGTCGCATAGCGTAATAATTTCAGGATACGCTCACGGTTACCAAAGTCTTCGCCCAGGCCTTCTTTTAAGACCGAACCAAATTCACGATAGAAAGTCTTGAAGTTGTTCTGGTCTTTTTCATCTTCAGATTTGGCCAGACCATCCAGCATGGTCAGCACACGGCGTGCGTTACCTTCACGTATGGTTTTCACATCGCGGCTTTCCTGTAGCAGTTCACGGCTGACGTTCAGCGGTAAATCGGCGCTATCCACCACACCCTGTACAAAGCGCAAATAGTTTGGAATCAGGTTGTCAGCATCATCCATAATAAACACGCGTTTGACATACAGCTTGATGCCAGCTTTGGCTTCGCGGGTAAAAATATCATGTGGTGCTTTTGGTGGAATATACAGCAACTGGGTATATTCGGTGCTGCCTTCGACACGGTTATGCGACCAGGCCAGCGGCGCTTCAAAATCATGGCTCAGGTTTTTATAAAACTCGATATACTGTTCTTCGCTAATCTCGTTTTTACTGCGGGTCCATAAAGCACTGGCCGAGTTAATCACTTCCCATTCATCAGTTTTCACATACTGGCCGCCTTTTGGCTGTTCGCCTTCCGCCACTTCCTCTTCCTGCCAGACTTCTTTTTGCATTTGAATGGGCAGGCTGATGTGATCAGAATATTTATTGATAATCTGCTTCACTTTATAGCTTTGCAGATAGTCCAGCGCATCTTCACGTAAATGCAGGATGATGTCGGTACCACGACCTTCCTTGTTGATTTGCTCGACTTCAAATTCACCGGTGCCACCGCTGATCCAGCGTACACCTTCCGATGCATCCAGACCGGCACGGCGCGATTCCACAGTAATTTTATCGGCCACAATAAAGCCGGAGTAGAACCCCACCCCAAACTGGCCAATCAGCTGGGCATCGGCCTTCTGATCACCGGTCAGCTTGGACATAAAGTCTTTGGTGCCCGATTTGGCAATGGTGCCCAGGTTATCAATCGCTTCCTGCTGGCTTAAACCAATACCGTTATCGGAAATGGTCAGGGTATTGTTCTCGGCATCCAGACGTACACGTACGCGCAGGTCCGGATCATTTTCATAATATTCAGGATGGTTGATGCCTTCAAAACGCAATTTATCGCAGGCATCAGAGGCGTTAGAAATCAGTTCACGCAGAAAAATTTCAGGGTTGGAATAAAGAGAATGCGTCACCAAATGTAAAAGCTGAGCCACTTCAGCCTGGAAACTGTGTTTTTGTGCGCTTTGTTCGCTCATTCATCACTCCTTAAATTGACAGCATTGTTGTATTGGAATGCCTTATGAATTGGAGTGAGGCGACGATTTTTCAATAGGAAAACAAAAAAATATTAAAATGGGCCCTGCTGATAGACCCGCTGCATATACTGCTCCAGCTTTTGCTGACGCATCTGGTAAACCTGGGTCAGACATTCAACCGACTGGCCACAGCGGTCACGCAGGGCCAGCCAGCGCACCTGTTCATCCCGTATGGCCGAACGTGTCCCCATCGGTACCAGACGGTTAATAATTTTATAGGTGGTGGCCATCTTCACATCGGCATCATTAACATTACGATGTTCACAAATGGCATGTTCGGTTGGGGTTTGAGCACGTTCACAATTAAAGCTGGCTGCAGCGGCAGGCAGGCTGATCAAACTGGCGAAGACCAAGGCAAAGGTTGTATTTCTATTCATATTTGATCTTCTCACTTTTTCATTTCTTTCATTTCTTTCACTACAAATTAAATGAAAACGAATACTTAACTCAATATTCTGATTTTGTTCTATTGTTATCATTTTGCAATAAAAAGGCCCCATCACCAGGATGGGGCTACGCTGAATTTTATTATTGGTACTTTTTTATAATTAGAATTTGTAGCTATAACCGATGGTGTACACCATTGGATCGATATCTAAATCGAAGCTTTCTAGACCTTCAATTTGAACTTCTGGGCTGATTTGTGCATAACGTGCATCAAAGAATACGCCCCAGTTTTTGGCATCTGCTGGCTGGAAGTTAAAACCAATCTGGCCGGCAAAACCAAAATCTTCTTTTACTTTCACATCGGTATCACCCAGACCTTTGGTACGCTCATCCCAAGCCACAAATGCGGTACCACCGACACCAATGTACGGTGTAAAACCGGTATTGTTTTTAAAATGGTATTTTGCCGTCAGCGTTGGTGGTAAATGTTTAATACGTACCACATCTGTACCCGCTAACTGAACATCATGGCTAATTGGTGCAGCTAAAAGCAGTTCTGTCGAAATATTGTCATTAAAGAAATATTCAACTGACGGGGTAAATGCATATTCATGATCAGCTTCAACAACACCTAACGCAGTCTGAGTATCCTGAGTAGGTGCTACAACCGAACCACCCAGCTTGACTTGCCATTGGCCTGCCATCGCAGAAGCAGAAAGACCCATTAATGCAACGAGTGTAATTTGCTTTAACATTTTAATACCCCACTGGAAGATTATTTATTCAAAAATTAAACATTAATTAATAATAAACACGTTATAAATTAATATGCAATACTTATCCGATATAATAATTTTATATTATTTTCAAACTATTGATTATTAAATTAATTTATTTTAACCAACCACACAACTTGGTTTTAAATACCAACCTGATTTATCAAGATTAAATAATAATATTCAGATTAAAATACTCAGGTTTATTTTAAACGCTCTATAATATATATTTTAAATACATCTATTATTAGATTATCAGAATGATTATAAGATTCATTATAAATACATCTATGATTCAAAAAAAATCCCGGGATTTTATTCCCGGGATATTTCAGGTTAAAGCACCATGGCGGCAATCCAGCCAAAAATCATCAGCGGGATATTAAAGTGAATAAAGGTCGGCACTACACTGTCTTTCATATGGTCATGCTGACCATCCATATTCAGGCCTGAGGTTGGCCCCAAGGTCGAATCCGAAGCAGGTGAACCGGCATCGCCCAGTGCAGCCGCAGTCCCAATGATCGCAATAGTTGCTGCAGGACTAAAACCAAATTGAATACAGAGCGGTACATAAATAATCGCCAGAATCGGAATGGTAGAGAATGATGAACCGATACCCAGAGTAATCAGCAAACCAATCAACAACATTAAAAAGGCTGCAAGTGCCTGGCTATTACCAATCCAGTCAACCGACGCTTCAACCAGCGCAGAAACCTGTCCTGTTGCCTCAATCACGGCAGCAAAACCTTGCGCAGCAATCATAATAAAGCCAACCAGTGCCATCATCCGCATACCGGTAATAATAACATCGTCCGCTTCTTTCCACTTAAAGATCCCGGCACAGCTCAGAATCGCTACACCAACCAGACCGGCCAGAATCATCGAATCTGAATACAGCTGCACGCCAAGGGTTACCAGAATCGCAATGACTGCCATCCAGATGGTGAACGTCGCCACTTCAGGTTGACCTGATTTTTGTGCCACACCCATTTCAGCCGAAATGCTTTGCTGCTCTTCAATATGCACGTCTTTATATTCACGTGGCTTACGGTATGAGAAAAACACCGCGATCAGCAAACCGACAAACATCCCGAATACCGGAATGGCCATCGCTGTTGGAATCTGGTCATAGCTGATCTCAAATCCATACGGCTTGCCAAAGGTATTAATATTATGGCCCAGAATATCATTCAGGAAGATGGCGCCAAATCCGACCGGCACCAGCATATAGGTGGCCACCAGACCAAAGGTCAATAAACAGGCCACCAGACGACGGTCCAGTTTCAGGTGGTTAAATACCATCAACAATGGCGGAATCAATACCGGAATAAAGGCAATATGTACCGGAATCACGTTCTGGGAGAATACCGCGGCAATGGCCACCACCAGGAAAATAAAGTATTTGACCCGGTTTTGCGCTTTCAGATCGGCCTCACCCTTTAAGGTGTGAATCATTTTATAGGCCAATAAATCAGGTAAACCTGAACGCGCCAGAGCCAGTGCAAAAGCACCTAAAATACCGTAGGCCAAAGCAATTTTAGCACCACCGCCCAGGCCATTATTAAACGCCTCTAAAGTACCTTGCAGGCCCAAACCAGCCAGCAAACCACCCGTAACGGCACCAATGACCAGTGCAAAAACAACAGGAACACGTGCCAACGACAGCCCGAACATGACTGCGATGGCGGCAAGAATTGCAAACATAAGAAAAGACGGATCGAGAAAAAACGCTATTTTATCAGAGATTGATCGCTATTTAGCTGCTGTTGTTGCGCTGTCCGATATTTGTCTTGACCTTGCCAGTAACAGTCAAATTAACTGCCTGATTTTGAAAATGCAAAATCCCGAAGATGTTGGGCAATCCGCTCCGGCTGGCTTAAAATTGCCCAGTGATTGGCCGCAATCTCCACGCGCTGGAAGTCTGCTGCCCAGTTCGGCACTTCATCAATCAGCTCCGGACTGACAAAGCGGTCTTCGGTCAGCACCACGGCCTGTACCGGACAAATCGCCACACGCTGACGTGGTTTGAGCAAACGCGGGATAAAATTGGCCCGATACAGATTGACGCCATATTGACCATCCTGCTGGATATTCGGGTTTAAGGCCAGACCCGGGCGTTGCTCCAGCTGCTGTAGCATTTTGCCCCAGCGCTCTGCACTCATGTATTGCCACACCGTCGGTGCCAGTAAGGGCAATTGAAACACAGCGATATACCAGGACTTGCCCAGCTGTTTTAAGAATTTGGCCTTACCCTGCTGTAACTGGGCGCGCATCCAGAATGCAGCATGATCCAGACAAGGCCCGGAAATGCTGCTGTAAGAGAGAATCCGCTGGCGAAACCGGGCATCGGTCACCGACTCCCAGGACTGAATTGAACCCCAGTCATGCGCAGCCAGATGAAATGGCCGGTTAGGTAGCACCGCATCCACCACGGTCAGTAAATCTTCAGACAGGCGTGCCAGCCGATAATCACGAATATGCTTTGGAATGGAAGACTGACCGGCCCCACGCACATCATAGGTCACAATATAAAAATCCTGAATCAGCTGGGCAATAACAGCTTCCCAAACTTCCTGATTGTCGGGATAACCATGAACCAGTACCAGCGCCGGATTGTCGGGCTTGCCCCAGCTTTTGACATACAGGCGCTGCTGGTCTGAGGTATGAATCCACTGCGTATGAGCGTGCATGATGACATCCTGTTCTGTTTATGGGTGATTTCTTGTATTGGCTGTTTATTGGCAAGCGCAGTCAATCAAATCAATGCCACCTGCCGGTTTCTGTTCTAGTATGCAGATCAGTGCAATAAAAATAATTGACCCTTATGAGCCTTTTAAAAAAACTACAGACAATTCCGACCCTGTCCAAATTCCTGATCAATCGCTATGCCCCCTATCGCGGCGCCGGTATTGCGGTCGAGAAAATGGATCTGGCCAATTACCACATTCGTGTCAAAATGCCACTGACACGTAAAAACCAGAATATTGTCGGGGTACATTTTGGCGGTAGCCTGTATGCCATGGTTGATCCGTTTTATATGCTGCTGTTGATGCATCATCTTGGCTCAAAATATATTGTCTGGGATAAAGCCGCGACCATCCGCTTTTTAGCGCCCGGTCGCCGTATGGTCTATGCCGATATCCGCCTCAATGCCATGGAAGTCGACACCATTCGCGAACTGGCCGAGAATTATGCACCGGTATATCGCAACTACCGCCTGAATATTTTTGATGAAGCCGGCGTACGTATTGCCGAGGTAGAAAAGACGGTATACATCCGCCGCAAAAAGCCGCATGCTGCCGGCTAAATAAAAAAGCGCTTATCTTTAAGCGCTTTTTTTATGTGAGATCGTCTAAACCAGACTTAGCGGTTCTGCTCAATCGCGGCACCTGCACCGCCACCAATCGCACCACCAATCGCTGCACCAGTACTACCACCGAAGATGCTTTTACCTACCGCAGAACCAATTGCACCGCCGACACCACTATAGGTCGCGTTACGGTTTGAACCATCCTGGGTTTTACTACCGACCGCTGCACCGGCACCACCACCAATGGCTGCACCTGCAGTACCGCCGACATTACCACCGACACCACCACCAATTGCACCACCTAAGGCCGCTGCACCAATACGCTGTTCATTTGGAGACATACTTTCACAGCCGGCCAGCATAAAGGTAGATAAGGTGGCGGCTGCCATAACACCGATAACTTTTTTCATGATCGCTCTTCCCCTGTTTTGGTCATAGCTTTAGCTTATTCGATATTGATGGGTCGAATCTGAGCAATATGTTACCAACTTGGTAACCAATAGAGGATTTATGTAAAAACACCCGCTTTGCAGCAGCAACCCGGCCCATCTAACGCCAAAGTACAGCGCGATACCCTTTTTTCAGGCATAAAAAAAGACGCCCGAAGGCGTCTCTTGGTTGTCATTTCGCCAGCTTAGAATTCCTGGTTAAATGCCTGACTTAATGCTTGGTCTACATCAGAGAAGTCATTTTGCAGTTCAAATTCTGCAGCTTCTGCTTCCTGACGACGACGCTCTAAGTGGTAAGCCAAACCTGTACCCGCTGGGATCAGACGACCAACAACGACGTTTTCTTTCAGACCACGTAGATCATCTTCTTTACCGGTTACAGCCGCTTCAGTTAACACACGTGTGGTTTCCTGGAACGATGCAGCAGAGATGAACGAATCCGTCGACAGCGATGCTTTGGTAATACCCATCAACTGGCGATCAAACTTCGCTGGGAACTTGTTCTGTGCAAGTACAGCCTGGTTTTCTTGAACCACGCGGATGTAATCCACCTGTTCGCCTTTGATGAAGCTGGTATCACCACCGTCAGTGATTTCAACTTTACGCAGCATTTGACGTACGATGACTTCAATATGCTTGTCGTTGATTTTTACACCTTGCAGACGGTAAACGTCCTGAACTTCGTTCACGATGTAGTTGGTCAACGCCACTTCACCTTTCAGACGTAAGATATCATGCGGGTTTTGTGGACCATCAGAAATGGTTTCACCACGGTTCACATGCTCACCTTCGAACACGTTGATGGTACGCCATTTCGGAATCAGCTCTTCGTAGATTTCAGAACCATCATCCGGAGTAATCACCAGACGGTTCTTACCTTTGGTCTCTTTACCGAAGCTTACGATACCAGACACTTCTGCAAGGATCGCATGCTCTTTCGGCTTACGTGCTTCGAACAAGTCAGCTACACGCGGCAGACCACCGGTAATATCACGGGTACGTGAAGATTCTTGTGGTACACGACCGATAACGTCACCGACACCAATTGTTTCGCCATCACGGACAGAAAGAATGGTGTTTTGTGGCAGGAAGTAGAACTGTTCACCACCATCCACTGTGTCTAATACAACCGCAGGACGCAAATCTTTACCTGACGCAGGACGTGAAGTCACTGGCAGGATTTCGATTGTTGACATACCTGTTGCATCATCAGTTTTCGACGTTACGGTTACGCCATCAGCGATCTGGCTGAAACGTACTTTACCAGCAACTTCTGTTACCAATGGATGTGTATGCGGATCCCAAGTTGCCACGATACCGCCAGCTTCTACAGCTTCGCCATCTTTCAGCAAGATAGATGCACCGTAAGGCAGTTTATAGCGCTCGCGCTCACGACCTAAGTCATCTGCAATACCGATTTCACCTGAACGTGAAGTCGATACCAAGTGACCTTTGGCATGTTGTACGGTTTTCACGTTGTGGAAACGTACGGTACCTTTGTTACGCACTTGAACGCTGTTGGCAGCAGAAGTTCGGCTTGCCGCACCACCCACGTGGAAGGTACGCATGGTTAACTGTGTACCTGGCTCACCAATTGATTGTGCCGCCATAACACCCACAGATTCACCTGGGTTTACCAAGTGACCGCGTGCAAGGTCACGACCATAACATTTCGCACACACACCGAAGGTCGATTCACATGATACTACTGAACGTACTTTCACTTCGTCGACACCTTGCTCTTCCAGGAAGTTGGCAAGTTTTTCGTCAATTAAGGTGTTACGTGGCAGGATCACTTCATCTGAACCGGCTTTCTTCACGTCTTCAGCAACCACACGACCCAGTACTCGCGTACCCAGGTTCTCGATCACGTCACCGCCCTGAATAAATGGTGTCATCACCAGACCAGCCATGGTGCCACAATCTGGCTCAGTGATCACCAAGTCTTGCGCAACGTCAACCAGACGACGCGTCAGGTAACCCGAGTTCGCAGTTTTCAGTGCAGTATCGGCCAAACCTTTACGCGCACCGTGCGTTGAAATGAAGTACTGAAGTACGGTCAAACCTTCACGGAAGTTCGCCTTAATTGGCGTTTCAATGATCGAGCCATCCGGCTTCGCCATCAGACCACGCATACCTGCAAGCTGACGAATCTGAGCTGCCGAACCACGGGCACCAGAATCCGACATCATGTAGATCGAGTTGAATGATTTCTGCTTCTCGTCTTCACCCTGTTTGTTTTTCACAGTGGTGAAAGACAAGTTGTCCATCATCGCTTTCGCTACCTGGTCATTGGTACGTGCCCAGATATCGACGACTTTGTTATAACGTTCACCAGCAGTGACGAAACCTTGTTCGAACTGTTGTTCGATTTCACGAACTTCAGCTTCTGCCTTGTCAATGATCGCCTGTTTGCTTGGTGGAATAACCATATCTTCCATACCAACCGATACACCTGAACGCGTCGCTTGACGGAAGCCCAAGTACATTAATTGGTCAGCAAAGATGACCGTGTCTTTCAGACCCAGTTTACGATAGCAAGAGTTGATTAACTTGGAGATGTTTTTCTTGGTCATCTCAACGTTAATTTGCTCGAAGCTTAAACCTTCTGGCACAACTTCCCAAAGCAGGCAGCGACCTGGTGTCGTATCCACAACAATAGTTTGTTGCTCACGCTCACCGTTGTCATTGATGACAGTTTGGTATACACGCGCTTTTACGCGAGCATGCAAATCAACCTGACCGGTTGCAAGGGCACGGTTAACTTCATGCGTATCCGCGAACACCATGCCTTCACCTTTGGCATTTACCGCATCACGGGTGATGTAGTAAAGACCCAAGACCACGTCCTGAGACGGTACGATGATTGGCTCACCGTTGGCTGGAGACAGAATGTTGTTGGTCGACATCATTAACGCACGCGCTTCTAATTGCGCTTCAAGTGTTAATGGTACGTGTACCGCCATCTGGTCACCGTCGAAGTCGGCGTTAAATGCAGCACAAACGAGCGGGTGCAGACGGATCGCTTTACCTTCAATCAGGATCGGTTCAAACGCTTGCAGACCCAAACGGTGAAGGGTTGGCGCACGGTTCAACATCACTGGATGCTGACGGATCACAGATGCAAGAACATCCCAAACTTCTGGCGTCTCGCGCTCAACCATTTTCTTCGCAGCTTTAATGGTAGTGGCTTGACCAGAGGCTTGCAGTTTCGCAAAGATGAACGGCTTGAACAGTTCCAGCGCCATTTTCTTCGGAAGACCACATTGGTGCAAACGTAAAGTAGGACCTACGGTAATCACCGAACGGCCTGAATAGTCAACACGTTTACCCAACAAGTTCTGACGGAAACGACCTTGCTTACCTTTGATCATATCGGCCAAAGATTTCAGCGGACGTTTGTTCGAACCGGTAATCGCACGACCACGACGACCGTTATCAAGCAATGCATCTACAGACTCTTGTAACATACGTTTTTCGTTACGTACGATGATGTCTGGCGCTGCAAGGTCAAGAAGACGCTTCAAACGGTTGTTACGGTTAATCACACGACGGTAAAGGTCGTTCAGGTCAGACGTTGCGAAACGGCCACCTTCAAGCGGAACCAGCGGACGAAGGTCTGGCGGAAGTACTGGCAGTACATTCATCACCATCCATTCTGGCTTGTTGTTCGACTCTTTGAACGCTTCCATCAATTTCAAACGCTTAGACGCTTTTTTCAGTTTCGTCTCAGAGGTTGTTTGTGGAATTTCTTCACGCAGGCGTGAGATTTCGTTTTCAAGATCGATGTCTTTTAACAGGTCCTGAACTGCTTCTGCACCCATTTTCGCTGTGAATTCATCACCGTGCTCTTCCAACGCATTGAAGTATTCTTCATCGTTCAGAAGCTGGTATTTCTCAAATGGAGTCATACCTGGGTCAGTCACTACATAAGATTCGAAATACAGAACACGTTCGATATCACGTAAGGTCATGTCTAATAACAGACCGATACGGCTCGGCAGTGATTTTAAGAACCAGATGTGTGCTACTGGAGATGCCAGCTCGATGTGACCCATACGTTCACGACGAACTTTTGCAGTTGTTACTTCAACGCCACATTTTTCACAGATGACGCCTTTGTATTTCATACGCTTGTATTTACCACACAAGCATTCGTAATCTTTGACTGGACCAAAGATTTTGGCACAGAACAAACCGTCACGTTCTGGTTTGAAGGTACGGTAGTTAATGGTTTCAGGCTTTTTAACTTCACCATGAGACCACGACTTAATCATTTCTGGTGACGCAAGACCAATACGGATGCGATCAAACTCTACAGGAGCATGACCGTCTGAGTCCGTCTTTTTGCGCATGATATCGAGCAAGTCTTTCAATTTTTTTCTCCGTGTGCCGGTAAGATTTTCACTTTCCGACTGGGTCACAAATATTGTTTTTTAACTGAATTTTAATCCCCCTTAATCCCCCTTTTTCAAAGGGAGAAAAGTCCCTCTTTTACAAAGAGGGATTTAGGGAGATTTAATGGAGATTCTTAGTCACCATTTTTCAGTTCAATGTTGATACCTAAAGAACGGATCTCTTTGGTCAATACGTTGAACGATTCAGGCATGCCCGGATCCATATAATGGTTGCCATCTACAATATTCTTATAGATGCGGGTACGGCCTTCAACGTCATCCGACTTCACAGTGAGCATTTCTTGAAGCGTATAAGCTGCACCGTATGCTTCCAGTGCCCAGACTTCCATCTCACCGAAACGCTGACCACCGAATTGTGCCTTACCACCCAGCGGCTGCTGTGTTACTAATGAGTAAGAACCTGTCGAACGCGCATGCATCTTGTCATCAACCAAGTGGTTCAGTTTCAGCATGTACATGTAACCAACAGTAACTGGACGGTCGAAACGCTCACCCGTACGGCCATCATACAATACGGTTTGACCGGTACGTGACAGACCCGCAAGTTCAAGCAAGTCTTTGATCTGACCTTCTTCAGCACCGTCAAATACAGGTGTTGCCAATGGAACACCAGCACGCAGGTTGTCAGAAAGCGCCAAGATTTCATCATCCGTCAGGCTGTCAAGATCTTCTTGCTCGCCGCCCACCTTGTTGTAAATCTTGTCCAAGAATTCACGCAGTTCAAGAATGGTGCGCTGTTCTTTCAGCATCTTGTCGATCTGATCACCCAGACCTTTGGCTGCCATACCCAAGTGCGTTTCCAGAATCTGACCCACGTTCATACGCGATGGTACACCCAGCGGGTTCAGTACCACGTCTACCGGCACACCGTTGGCATCGTGTGGCATGTCTTCAACCGGCAGAATGTTGGATACAACACCCTTGTTACCGTGACGACCCGCCATCTTATCACCTGGCTGGATACGACGTTTCACTGCAAGGTAAACTTTAACCACTTTCAGTACGCCAGTGGTCAGTTCGTCACCTGTAGACAGTTTGCGTTTCTTCTCAGCGAATTTCTCGTCAATTTCAAAGCTCTTCTCTTTCAGGAAGGTTTGAATTTGCGTTAAACGTTCCGCAATCGCTTCGTCACTTGGCTGGATTTCAAGCAGATCAACCAGTTCAAGACCAGACAGCATATCTTCAGACAGTTTGTCGCCACGTTTAGTGCCGCCACCGCCATTCGATTCCTGACCTTTTAACAGACGGACAATACGTTCACGTGCTGCTTCTTCGAAGATTTTGTATTCTTCTTTCAAGTCTTTACGGTATGCATCAAGCTGCGCTTTCTCAATCGCCAGTGCACGTTCGTCTTTTTCCAGACCATCACGGGTAAAGACTTGAACGTCGATGACTGTACCTTTGGTGCCCGATGGAACACGTAAAGAGGAGTCTTTCACATCCGCTGCTTTTTCACCGAAGATGGCACGAAGCAGTTTTTCTTCAGGCGTCAACTGGGTTTCACCTTTTGGCGTAACTTTACCCACCAGGATGTCACCGGCAGTCACTTCTGCACCGATGTAAACAATACCTGATTCGTCCAGTTTAGACAGCGCAGCTTCACCAACGTTTGGAATATCAGCCGTGATTTCTTCAGCACCCAGTTTGGTATCACGTGCAACACATGACAGTTCCTGAATGTGAATCGACGTTAAACGGTCTTCTTGAAGTACACGCTCAGAAAGCAAGATCGAGTCTTCGTAGTTGTAACCATTCCAGGTCATGAACGCCACGCGCATGTTTTGACCCAGTGCCAGTTCACCGCCATCTGTCGATGGACCATCCGCCAGGATGTCACCACGTGCAACTTTATCGCCTAAACGTACCACAACGTTCTGGTTGATACAGGTGTTCTGGTTTGAACGCGTGTATTTGATCAGGTTGTAGATATCTACGCCTGCTTCACCCGCGATCATTTCATCTTCATTCACACGAATTACGATACGTGATGCATCAACAAACTCGATCACACCACCACGGCCTGCAACCACACACACACCTGAGTCACGTGCCACGTTGGCTTCCATACCGGTACCAACCAGCGGTTTGTCCGCGATTAGTGTAGGTACCGCCTGACGTTGCATGTTGGAACCCATCAATGCGCGGTTGGCGTCATCGTGTTCAAGGAATGGAATCAGTGATGCTGCAACAGAAACCACCTGCTGAGCAGATACGTCCATATGGGTCACTTTTTCAGGTGACATACGTACGAATTCACCGTGGTGACGTACAGAGACGAATTCCTCAGTCAGGTTACCGTCCTGATCTACAACCGAGTCGGCCTGTGCAATCACGGTACCCACTTCTTCAATCGCAGACAGATATTCAACTTCGTCTGTTACACGACCATCAACCACTTTACGGTATGGCGTTTCCAAGAAGCCAAAATTATTACATTTTGCATAAACAGACAGCGAGTTGATCAAACCAATGTTTGGACCTTCAGGCGTTTCAATTGGACACACACGACCATAGTGAGTTTGGTGTACGTCACGTACCTCAAAGCCTGCACGTTCACGGGTCAAACCACCTGGACCAAGCGCAGATACGCGACGCTTGTTGGTAATTTCAGACAACGGGTTGTTTTGTTCCATGAACTGAGACAATTGGCTTGAACCAAAGAATTCTTTGATTGCAGCAGCCACTGGCTTCGCATTGATTAAATCTTGCGGAGACAGGTTGTCTGTTTCAGCTTGTGACAAACGCTCTTTTACAGCACGCTCAACACGTACCAAACCAACACGGAATTGGTTTTCAGTCATCTCGCCCACTGAACGTACGCGACGGTTACCCAAGTGGTCGATATCGTCGACTTCACCTTTACCGTTACGGATTTCGATCAATGTTTTAAGTACATCGGTAATGTCTTCGTTCGACAGGATGCCTTCAACTTCGCGCGACTTCTGGTCAGTACCGACTTCATAAGGACGACCCAGACGACGGTTGAACTTCATACGGCCGACTGGTGACAGGTCATAACGCTCAGAAGAGAAGAACAGGTTGTTAAACAGGTTCTCAGCTGCTTCTTTGGTTGGTGGCTCGCCTGGACGCATCACTTTGTAGATTTCAACCAGTGCTTCTTCACGACCTGTAGTCGTATCGGCACGTAGCGTATCTGCAATGAATGAACCGCGGTCGATGTCGTTGGTGAACAGGATATTGAACTGCTTCACGCCGCCTTCAGCCAGCTTCACCATCACTTCATGGCTTAACAGTGTGTTGGCCGGAATCACATCGCCATCTTTCAGCACGATGTCTTCGGCAGTAATGCGCTCATACAGGTATTCATCCGGCACTGACAGTTTGGTCAGACCAGAGGCTTCCATTTGACGAACATGACGTGCGTTGATACGCTTACCTTGTTCAACAATGACTTTACCATCGGCATCAGTGATATCGAATTGTGCCATTTCGCCACGCAGACGTTCTGGAATCAAGTCGATCTGATAGCTACCCATATCCAGGTAAACAGGAACTTTTTCGTAGAACAGGTCAAGAATCTGTTCGTTGTTATAGTTCAGGGCACGCAGAACCACAGTCGCCAGTAATTTACGACGACGGTCGATACGTACATAGACTAAATCTTTGGCATCAAATTCAAAGTCTAACCATGAACCACGGTAAGGAATAATACGCGCTGAATACAGCACTTTACCGCTTGAGTGAGTCTTACCTTTGTCATGGTCAAAGAATACGCCTGGTGAACGGTGTAATTGCGATACGATTACACGCTCGGTACCGTTGATCACAAAAGTACCGTTATCCGTCATCAATGGCATTTCGCCCATATAGACTTCTTGTTCACGTACGTCTTTGATTGATTTCGTTTCACGATCTTTCAGGATCAAACGAATTTTAACGCGCATTGGTGCCGCATAAGTTGAGCCGCGAAGGATACATTCGCGTACATCAAACTCTGGTTTACCAAGACTATACTCAACAAATTCTAAAGCAGCATTGCCAGAATAACTTTCTATAGGAAAAACTGAACGAAATGCGGCTTGGAGACCGATATCTTCGCGGTTTTTTGGAGATTTGCCATCTTGCAAGAAAGTACGGTACGAGTCGACTTGAATCGCCAACAGGTACGGTGCTTCCATGACTTGGGGCAATTTACCAAAATTCT
The DNA here is from genome assembly GCF_013420645.1 of Acinetobacter sp. C15. Lineage (NCBI taxonomy): Bacteria > Pseudomonadati > Pseudomonadota > Gammaproteobacteria > Moraxellales > Moraxellaceae > Acinetobacter > Acinetobacter sp. C15. The sequence goes on along the minus strand of NZ_VOXR01000007.1, from coordinate 4,271 downwards.
TACGGATCCGTTTCTTTTCGGTATATGAGTATGCCATCTGGAGTCCTCGGAAAGTAAACCAAGCCCGCCTGCAGAACGGGCTCAGAAGGAATTACGCAGGCCGATATGGCCACCACTCTTTACAAATGCTGCAATTTTTAGTGGTATTAAAACGCTTAACAATATTTTTTAACATTGAAAAATATTGGTAAGCGTTTGATTGTTATCTTTATTTTTAATTTGTATGAAATTTATATCATGCAAACAAAAATCGAGCCGATTATTGTAACGCAAAAAGGCTGATGACCCAAGAGCCATCAGCCATTTTTTGGAGTCGATTATAAAAAAATCGACTCCGCTTAAGCTATTACTTAAGTGTAACTGTAGCACCAGCTTCTTCAAGTTTCTTCTTAAGCTCTTCGCCTTCTTCTTTAGAAACGCCTTCTTTAAGTACTGCTGGAGCACCTTCAACCATGTCTTTCGCTTCTTTAAGACCAAGGCCAGTCGCTTCACGAACTGCTTTAATTACTGCAACTTTGTTTGCACCGAAAGAAGTCAACTCAACGTTGAATTCAGTTTGCTCTTCAGCAGCAGCAGCGCCAGCGCCTGGAGCAGCAGCAACTGCAACAGCAGCAGCAGATACGTTGAATTTCTCTTCGAAAGCAGAGATCAGTTCAACAAGTTCAAGAACAGTTTTTTCAGCAACTGCGTTTAAAATTTCTTCGTTAGTTAAAGCCATGAGAATAACTCCAAATGGAAATTGAATGGTGTGTAAATTGATTTAAGCTTAAGCTGCTTCTGACTCGTTTTTCTCTTTGAGTGCTGTAATAAGGCGACCCAATTTCGAAATAGGAGCTTGAAGAACGTTTGCAAGCATAGTAAGCGCTTTTTCTTGGTTCGGAAGATTTGCAATCACGCTAACTTCAGCACCTTCATAAACCTTGCCGTCAAATGCAGCAGCTTTAAGTTCAAATGCTTTGTTTGTTTTAGCGAAATCTTCGAACAAGCGTGCAGCTGCACCCATGTCGTCTTCAGAAGTCGAGAAAGCTAAGATTGTTGGACCAACAAGAGTTGCATTCAAGATATCGAATTGAGTACCTTCGAATGCACGCTTAGCCAAAGTATTACGCACGATACGAGTCGTAACACCAAGCTTACGCGCTTCAACACGTAAAGCAGTTAATTGCTCAACGGTTAAACCTTGATAGTCAGCAACAACAGCAGAGAACGCGCGAGAAGCAACTTCGTTTACTTCTGCTACGATCTGTTTTTTGTCTTCGATAAGAAGAGCCATTGTAAAACCTCCTAACGGTGATTTATGTACCCACAAGGGATACACTCCCAATTCGTGAATTCATCACTGAACTCACACGCGGAGGAGGAATAAATCACACCACCGCGTCTACGCAGGCTGGGATTTTAAGAGAAGAGCATAAAACTCCCCTCGCCTGAGGTCTTTGACGCTGATAAATTCTCATTTACCAATTCAAAGTCCGCCTGAATGTCCCCTCTCCTTTCAGGAGAGGGCTAGGGAGAGGTTTAACCCTCATCCCAACCTTCTCCCAGAGGGAGAAGGAGACCTTTCAGGACTTTAAAATTCTGTCTAAGTTAAACTTAGTTAGAAACGTTGTTTACATCAACAGTCAGACCAGGACCCATAGTTGAGCTTAGAGTGATCTTTTTGATGTATACACCTTTAGAAGTCGCAGGTTTTGCTTTCTTCAGGTCAGCTACAAGAGCTTCAACGTTTTGACGAACAGCTTCAGCAGTGAAACCTACTTGACCGATCGCAGCGTGGATGATACCCGCTTTGTCTACACGGTAACGTGCTTGACCAGCTTTTGCATTTTTAACTGCAGTTGCTACGTCAGGAGTAACCGTACCCACTTTAGGGTTTGGCATTAAGCCACGTGGACCAAGGATTGTACCTAATTTACCTACAACGCGCATTGCATCTGGAGCAGCAATTACTACGTCAAAGTCAAGGTTACCCGCTTGGATGCTTTCAGCCAGGTCATCAAAACCAACTACGTCCGCGCCTTCAGCTTTAGCAGCTTCAGCAGCAGCGCCTTGAGCAAACACAGCTACACGTACAGTTTTACCTGTACCTGCAGGAAGTGTAGTCGCGCCACGAACAACCTGGTCAGATTTACGAGGGTCAACACCTAGGTTTACAGATACATCCAAAGATTCTTTGAATTTAGCTGCAGGAAGGCTGTTAAGAACTTGTACTGCTTCTTCCAAAGTATAAACTTTGTTTGCTTCTACAGCAGCAGCAATGGCTTTTTGACGTTTAGTTAACTTTGCCATGTCTTATAGCTCCACTTCCAAGCCCATAGAACGTGCAGAACCAGCGATGGTACGTACACGCGCGTCTAAGTCAGCACCAGTTAAGTCTGGTTCTTTCGTAGTCGCGATCTCTTCTAACTGAGCACGAGTCAACTTACCAACTTTAGTTTTGTTTGGTACAGCTGAACCCTTCTGGATACCAGCAGCTTTCTTAAGCAGAATAGCAGCAGGTGGAGTTTTCATGATGAATGTGAACGACTTGTCGTTGTACACAGTGATCACTACTGGAATTGGAAGACCAGCTTCAACTTTTTGTGTCGCAGCATTGAATTCTTTACAGAATGCCATGATGTTAACACCACGTTGACCTAGTGCAGGACCAATTGGTGGAGATGGATTTGCTTTACCAGCTGGAACTTGCAGCTTGATATAGCCGTCAATCTTCTTAGCCATTTTCAATTACCTCTGGGTACAAACGCCGCTAGGCTCCCCAATGATTTCTAAGTAACGATACCGTTACAACAACAATGCCCGATCCATAACAAATCGGGCGTTTTCAACCAGCAGTGAATTAAACTGATTTTTCGACTTGGCGAAATTCCAGCTCAACCTGTGTTGGTCGATTGAATACATTAATCGTCAACGTTAAACGTGACTTGTCGTAAAGGACTTCTTCCACCACGCCTTTAAAGTCGGTGAATGGACCGTCAATTACCAGTAATTCTTCGCCTGGTTCAAACATCGTCTTCGGACGAGGTGCTTCACCAGTATTGCGTACACGTGCAAGAATTGCATCAGCTTCACGCTGCGTAATTGGCGCAGGTTTTTCCGGTGTACCACCAATAAAACCTAATACTTTTGGACATTCTTTTACAATGTGCCAAGTATCATCATTCATTTCCATTTCGACTAGCACATAGCCCGGAAAGAATTTACGCTCAGATTTACGTTTCTTACCATCCTTCATTTCTACCACTTCTTCGGTAGGAACCAGGACTTCACCAAAGCTATCGGCAACAGCGCTACGCTGGATTCGATCATTAAGCGAACGCATCACTTGTTTTTCATAACCAGAATAGGCATGAATAATGTACCAACGTTTCATAGCTCTCTTACCCGATAATAAATTTAATTGCCCAACCTAAAACGTAGTCAAAACACCACAATAAAATGGATGCTACAACTACAACTGCAAGTACGTGCCAAGATGTGGTCACTGTCTCTTGCTTGGTTGGCCAAGTCACTCGACGCAGCTCGATTCGTGAATCTTTCAATAAACGAACAAAGCCTTTGCCTTGATGGGTGGCGTATAATAAACCTAAAGCCACTACGATACAAGCCAAAATTACCCCAACGCGCACCCAAATATCATTTGCCGGTGCCCAGTACGCTGGTAGATGCTGATTCACCATGGTTGCCGCAATGAATAAAATCAAGGCGATAATCCACAACACGTAGTCTAATGGAGAACCCGAATTTACAACTTCAGCAGGATTATTTCTTTGAGGAATTGGCGCTTCGCTTAATGCGTCACGCGATTTATCATTCGACATTTTTGTACTCGTCGTAGGATTCGCGACTTATTATATGACCAGTTTTGCCAGCATCAAGCTTTTTTTGAAAAATGGCAGGCCAGGAGGGACTCGAACCCCCAACATTCGGTTTTGGAGACCGACGCTCTACCAATTGAACTACTGGCCTGTAGAACAAGCCGAAATCCGCAAACTTCGGCTTGTGAAACTTATTTTATAATTATGCAGTTACTTTAGCAACTACACCCGCACCTACAGTACGACCACCTTCACGGATCGCGAAGCGTAAGCCAGCGTCCATTGCGATTGGGTGGATTAATTCTACTGACATTTCAACGTTGTCGCCTGGCATAACCATTTCAACGCCTTCTTTCAGCTGGATCGCACCAGTTACGTCCGTAGTACGGAAGTAGAACTGTGGACGGTAACCATTTAAGAATGGAGTGTGACGGCCACCTTCGTCTTTAGAAA
>NZ_VOXR01000078.1:0-5301 GCF_013420645.1 Acinetobacter sp. C15 | reverse complement strand
GATCAGGCGAGGCTTTAGGAGAAGCTGCAACTTCTCCAAAAAGCTTGAAAATCATTACAAAGCCTTTGATTTAGCGTTCTTTTATATCAATAATGGATTCGTTTAATGCCAGCATACTTTTTGAAACACCACCGAGATTTTATGTTAAATAGGTTCGATTAAGCAGATCGTCTTCTAATTTTGAACATTGCTCATCATCAATGACTCCGGTAATACTTTGTAGCCACAACCCATCTGCTGCTAAACGAAGTAACTCTAAATCAGGATGACTATCCGTTTCTGCATGTTGAGATAATCTATTTTTTAGCCATTCCATCCAAATTTTATTAAAGGTAGGCTCTGTGATCATAGTCATTGATAACGCTGACCAAGCAGAAACCACCCCATCTATTTGATGGATAAAAGAACTATGAATATAAGCTCGTGTGAATTTACCATATTCTGTTGGATCGCGTTTAATCAAGTATTCAACTGTTTGATCTAAATCAAGAATTATTTGATTGAACATTTCTTCTATCAAATTTTTTTTATTCGGGAAATGGTGAAATACCCCCCCTTTTGTTATACCTACTGCTGTAGCAATATTTTGAATAGAAACACCAGAAATACCCTTTTGAGAAACAAGAATAGTTGCCTGTTCAAGGATGCGCTTTCGAATAACCTCTGGTTGCTTCTTTTGTTGCCGAATTTCTTTCACTTAATGACCTGCTGATTGCGAAAATAAATTAATAATTATTACGCCAGATACGATAAAACCAATTCCAATTAAAGCAGGATTATCTAGTGTCTGTTTAAAAACAAAGTAGCCAACTACAGCAGTTAGAACAATCCCAACACCAGCCCATATAGCGTATGCGATACCTAAAGGGATTGTTTTAATAACTTGTGATAATAAATAAAATGCCGTGCTAAAAAAAATAAAGACCATCACGCTTGGAAAAAGTTTTGTAAACCCTTCCGATTTAACTAAAAAACTACTTCCAATCACTTCGGAAACTATTGCAAATCCAAGTAATACATAAGCGAGTAACACACTGTTCATAAGTAATCATACCTAAAATATCAATCGGAAGGTATGTTAAATTTTCAAAAAAAAAATTATCAATAATTATTTTAGATTTTCTAAAATTAACATAATACACCTTATACGAAATGCGTTATAATTATCTATAGAAATCAATGCTGTAGTTTCTAGTTTATAGCCCAATCACACCCGATTGGGCTTTTTTATGGATTTTTCACGTTCCACGCCTATTATTTAAGCAATGTTTCACAACTTTGGTTAGCTCCAGTAAATAATTAAAACCTAGATAATAAGAACCGAGCGAGTGTCTACGAGCGATTGAGCATCATCAAAATTTCGCCCTCGCCTTTTCTCTGATTACAAGCTCCCTTTCGATTTTAAACGGTAGCTACAGAGCATCCCGAATGGGTGCGAACTTTGGAGCTTTTGCTTTTCAAAAAGTATGAGCGAAGCGAATACATTACAAATGCTTTTGCTTTTAGATTTCACAACAGGATTAACTAAAAACTGCCCCACGAAGCGAGGAACGAGCTTCAATAGAGTACGAGCTTTAGCGAGTACATAGGGCAGTTTTTAGCACTCCCCTCTCGAAAGGCTTTTAATTATTTTTAAAGCTTTTAATGCTTTTAGACAGGTTGAAACCCTTGTGTAGTAAGTGTTACAGACTATATAAACGGACATTTGCTCTTGTATAAACGGACATTTGCTCTTGTATAAACGGACATTTGCTCTTGTATAAACGGACATTTGCTCTTAATTAAAAGACATTATAAATATTGACCTTAAAAAGATATTAGATTACATTGTCCTTTAATTAGATAATAATAAGTTCTTCTTATGAAAAATAGTTTAGTCGTGAAAGATAATGCTCTAATAAATGCCAGTTACAACCTAGAGCTAACGGAACAACGTTTGATCATGCTAGCTATCATTAATGCTAGAGAATCGGGACAAGGAATCACTGCGGATAGTAAACTGGAAATACATGCTAGTGACTACGCCAAGCTATTCAATGTATCTGCCGATGCGTCATATAAAGCTTTGAGAGAAGCTGTAAATAATCTGTTTAATCGTCAATTTAGTTATACAGCCGAATATAAAAAAACAGGCAAAGTCGGCATTGTTCGATCTCGCTGGGTAAGCCGTATATTTTATGTAGATGACCTAGCATTGTTAGAAATTACTTTTGCTCCTGATGTAGTGCCTTTAATCACACGATTGGAAGAACACTTTACAAAATATGAAGCTAAACAAGTTGCTCACCTAACCAGTAAATACGCCACTAGGCTTTATGAATTGCTGATTGCTTGGCGTGAAGTTGGAAAAGTTCCACAACTAGAACTTAGTGAGTTTAGAAACAGATTAGGTCTTGTTGATAGTGAATACACCGCCATGAGTGACTTTAAAAAGCGTGTGCTTGAACCATCAATTAAACAAATTAATGAGCATACTGATATTACTGTAACGTATGAACAGCATAAAAAAGGGCGGATCATTTCAGGTTTTTCTTTCAAATTTAAGCAAAAACAACAGCCAAAAGTTGAAGCAAAAAGAGATCCAAACACGCCTGATTTTTTTATAAAAATGACCGATGCACAACGCCATTTATTTGCGAATAAAATGTCAGAAATGCCTGAAATGGGGAAATATTCACAAGGTACAGAAAGCTACCAACAATTTGCTATTCGTATCGCTGATATGCTTTTAGAGCCTGAAAAATTCAGAGAGCTTTATCCAATTTTAGAAAAATCAGGATTTCAGCCATGATTAAATTAAATAACCTATCAACCGATCTAAAGCATGTGACCGTTGAATACCTCGACATCGTAAATTATGAAATTGCGAGGGAAAATATATGCGGTTATATCTTCCTATTATCCCGACTATCCAAAAATGCCAAACCCACCGAAAAAATGCAGATGGAAAGCAAAATACAGGACTTAATTTACTATCGGGATCATTTGCAGATAGAGGACAAAGACAATATTCAAAAGGTTTTAAACACGCTCATTCCCGAGTATCAAGCCGAACAGAATAACCAAACAGCTAAGAAAAATTAGGCTTCAATGTCGGGCAAATCAAAAAGCTGTCGATCTCTATTTTCTGTTAAATATTCGTTGAGTTCAGCGAGTATTTTTTCTTTATTAGCTTCATTTGCCTGCATTTTCTTAATCAAGTAAGAACCGAGCAAAATTTTACGCCTAGTATCATCCTTGCGCTCCTGTTCTTTCTTTTTGGTACGTTCTCTTGCTTCAATAGCCTGTTTCTGTGCTTTTAACTGTTTCAGCTTCTCTAACTGGGCTTCAATTTTCTTTTCGATATTTTCAGCAGATTTAGTCATAACGGTTAATTTCGGAATATAGAAAACCACTCAAGCATAAGACCCTATGAATTGAAATTCAAGCGGGTAATATGCTATCGTGTTTTTCATGAAATGCGCACTTACGACTTGAACAAAGTTCAAGTCAAAGTTGCGCAAGGGGACACCCCTTAACCCCAAAAAACTGCTACGCAATTTTTTAAAAGCAAAAGCACCCCAAGGCGACTGCATGGCAATTTATCATTGTTCCACTAAAACGGTGAACCGAAGTTCGGGGCGAACTGCGGTTGCATCATCTGCATATCGTGCAGGGGAAAAACTAGAAGATGAACGCACAGGACTGACCCATGACTTTACGAGAAAAGACGGTGTCGCCCATTCTGAAATTCTGTCTAATTTAGATATTGAAATTGACCGTGGTGAACTTTGGAACTTGGCAGAAAAAACCGAAAACCGTAAAGATGCCCGAACCGCTAGAGAATGGGTCATTGCCCTACCTGATGAATTAGACGCTGATCAACGTAAGGACTTGGCAAAAGACTTTGCCAGGTCCTTAGTTGATCGCTATGGAGTGATCGCAGATTTAGCCATCCATGAACCCAGCAAAGGCGGTAATGATAAGAATCATCACGCCCATATCATGCTTACCACCCGAAAAGCCGAATTGGACACGGACAATAAACTCACCCTGACCACCAAAACCGATATTGAACTCAGCAACGCCAAACGAAAAAGCCTTGGTATGGGTACAACCCAAGACGAAATTAAACAGATTCGGGAAACGTGGGCAAATTTAGCCAATCACGCATTAGAACGAGCAGGCTACCGAGAAAAAATAGATCACCGCAGCTATGCCGATCAGAATAACGGACTACAAGCCACCATCCATGAAGGCACTAAAGTCACCCAATTACGCAGACAAGGCATAGACACTGAAATCAGCCGTTTTAATGACAATGTGAAACAGCAGAACGCCCAACAGCTTGACCAACAGAAACAGCAGAAAGAGAGCGTTTTACAGCGTGGTTTAAACCGTGTCGATCAAGGTTTTGATCAATGGCAGAAGAACCAAGAAACCAAACGTCTAGAACTGGAACGCCAAGCGGAAATGAAACGACAGCAAGAATTAGATAAACAACGAGCCGAGCAAGCACTCCGCAAGGCATATCAAAAACTAAGTAGAGGCGGAATGTCATTATGAGTAATCAAAATGATTTAGATGACCAGTTATATATTTTATTGGCATCCATGAAGGAATATCGAGAAGCCATAGCAGACGATAAGAAGCGATTAGAGCAGTTTTACAACCAAGTCGCTAGTGGAGTGCTAGACAAGGCTGAAAAATCGCTAGAAAACACAAATAAGAAGCATACAGGTGCATTAAACAACAGTATTCAGGCATTAAACGAAGCTACAAACAGGCTCAACTTAAAACTTATCTTTATTTTTGCCAGCACGTTTGTTGCTGTGATGATGGTGTTCATTTTGGCTATCTTTTTATACATACCAAGCAAAGACGAAATTGATGAACGTAGAGCAGATATGGCTGTACTAAAAAAATATCCGCTACAAATTCGAGAAAGTGATGGTGAAACATTGGTGAGAATAATGAGGAAAAATTGCTACTCGTTTGAACCGAGTAGTGTCAAAGAAAAAACGTATGACTGGTGTCAGATCGACCCTAAAAAATACTAGTTGATCGGTACTTTGCTTGGTTTTTCTCATTACAAATCAAATTACAGCAAGCGCAAAGTTGCCCGACTTTGAAACATGGCTTTAGCCATCTTTCAAAGCATCGAGCTGAAATTTCGCATAAGAGATTTTGGTGGTGTTTCAAAAAGTATGCTGGCATTAAACGAATCCATTATTGATATAAAAGAACACTAAATCAAAGGCTTTGAAATGATTTTCAAGCTTTTTGGAGAAGTTGCAGCTTCTCCTAAAGCCTCGCCTGATT
>NZ_VOXR01000077.1:0-5560 GCF_013420645.1 Acinetobacter sp. C15 | reverse complement strand
CGTTGCTATATTGCAAGATAAACGTTGCTATATAAAGTCTGAAACCATTGCTATATAAGGATTTCAGTCACCCTAAAAATTAAAAAAAATAAAAAAATTAAAAAAGAAGGGAGGGGTCAAAATTGCCCTATGTACTCGCTAAAGCTCGTACTTTATTGAAGCTCGCAAGCTCGCTTCGAGGGGCAATTTTTCGGTTAATCCTGTTTGTGAAATCTAAAAGCAAAAGCAACTATGAATTCGCTTCGCTCATAAGGCTTTATGCTCGCTTCGCTCGGTCTAGGTGCAGATTTCAACATGAAAATATAGATTTTCTAGGGTTCAAGTCATTTAAAAGCGGTTTTTCAGAGGGTCGAGGGTCGAATATTGCTAGTTCGCTCGTAGACACTCGCTCTGTAAAACCATGTATTGTTTAGATAATTTTAATAAACACCAAAAAGAATAGGTATATCTATGGTGCAAAATCATATATTTTGCACCATAGATATACCTATCTTGAACGTGGTCTATTCCGCTTTTCGGCTTCAAGCATCTTGTTGGCTTCTTCATGCTTACCTTGTTCACGCAAGGCTTTACGTGCAAAAAATGCCTGTTTTTCTTGTTCTTGTATGGCTTTGGCTTCTTGTTTTCGTTTTTCCTGTTCGGCTAACTTCCGTTGTTGTTCTCGCTCAAGATAATTTCTTGCTCGGTCATATTTAGCTTTTAGGTTTGGATTAGCCTTGTTTACAGTCAGTTTTGCCCGATCTGTATAGCGTTCAGGCTCAAATCGAGGGGAGTTATTCCTCAATTCTCGTTCTTGTTCTTCCAGCTGGTTCAACTGCTTCTGAATTTCAGCATTTGCTGTATCCCATTTTCCGCCAAAAAACAGGGGTCTTTTTCCTAGTTCTTCTTTTTGGTGTTTAATATCGCTTTTAGATAGCTCTATTTGCTCCAAAACAGCGTTTATTTGCTCGATTTCTGTTTTTTGGATAGATGACGCTATGTTTTTCGCTTCTGTGGCTATAGCGTCGTTATATTGCGAAATAACGCTATATGCAATTTTGGTTAATTCTTCAGGGGAACGTTGTTCCTGGTCTTTTTCTTTTTGGCGTTGTTCCTGGTCTAAATTTTCCCTGGTCTGTTCCAAGTCATGAACAAGGCGTTCTGTGGCTAAAATTTCTTGCTCAAGTCCTTTAATTAATTGGCGTTCTGTATTTCTAGCCTTAATCGCATCGTTACTTAAACTGATTTCAGTGTCCTTGCCCTGTCTGCGAAGTTGGGTAATTGTAGAACCCTCATGCTGTGTGGCTTCTAAATCTAAACCTTGCTCTTTGTAGCTGCGGTGATCGACACGCTCATGGCTGCCAACCTGTTCAAGAAATTGATTGCAGAGTTCCGCAAACTGTTGTCTCCAGTGTTCGACTTCTTGTTTGCCGTTGTCGTTAAATTCTCTCGTTTTTTTATCAAGGTCGCCTTGTTGGTTAATGCTGCGTGTAGTGAGCATGATGTGGGCGTGATAGTTGCGGTCATCACTTCCGCCTGCGGTATGTGGGGCATGAATGACTGCATCAACAACGACCTTATGACGTTCTACAATTTTTCCGCATAGCTCATTGAGCATCTTCTCTCGTTGTTCTTGGTTTAATTCACAAGGAAATGCAACTTCAAATTCTCTTGATAATTGAGAGTTTTTTCTAGTTTCAATGGTTTCGACCGTATTCCAAAGCGTTTCCCGATCTAATAATTCTTTTTTGGTGTTTTCAGGCGCATAGATATTTTTAAATTCTATGCCTGTTTTCTTCGTGTAATCCTGCTCTTTTCCATAGCGTTCATCTTTCAATTTTTCCCCTGATCTATATGCAGCACACGCAACAGCACTTCGACCATCTGATCGACTAATATTTTTTACTGAAAAGTGAAAAATAGCCACGATGTAAAGTCCCATTGACAAGTGTTTTTAAAAAAAAATTGAAAATTTTTTTTCGGGGTTAAGGGGTGTCCCCTTACGCACTCCAAACTTTAGTTTGGGAAAGTGCGCCCTTCGGGAAAACCCACAACAATCATATAGCAACTTGAAAGCAATGTTCAAGTGCGCTTATGATTTAGGGGGATTTCCTCTATTTGAAAGGTATGTTAAAGATGAAAATTGAGTCATTGGAACAACAAATTTCTAAGCAACAAGAGCGGTTAAAACAGTTAAAAGCTCAAAAACAAGCTGCTGTAGCTCGTGAACGTTCTAAGCAAAAAGAGTTAGAACGAAAGAATGATACAAGACGTAAGATTTTAATCGGCTCTTGTATGTTAAAAATCGTCGAAAATGACACTGTTGCTCATGAAAAGTTAATGGCTCAACTCGATAAATACTTAACCGAAAATCGAGATAGAGAATTATTTAATCTTCCATTAAAGGAGTGAGTGATGCCTGATTTAATTCAGTTAGAATATCTACAAGAAAAATTACAGCAGCTTTTAGCGGAATCATTATTTGCAATTTATCTTTATGGTTCAGCTGTTGACGGTGGTTTAGGGCCAGAAAGTGATCTTGATGTACTGGTCGTGGTCACTCAACCATTAACTTCTGCTTTACGTGAGCAGCTTGCACAAGAATTACTAAAAATTTCACAGCCTGTTGGGGAATTACAAAGGCCATTAGAAGTTACTATTTTATTAAAAGATGAGATTCAGTCTGGAATTTATCCTTTAAGTTATGAAATGCAATTTGGTGAATGGCTGCGTGAAGAGCTTAAAGAAGGTGGAATATTGAGCTCACAGAAAGACCCAGATATTAGTATATTGCTTAGAAAAGCGAGATCTCATCATACAGTTTTATTTGGGCCAGCTTTAAACCAATGGGCACCTGAAATTTCTGATCAAGAACTATGGCAAGCAATGTCTGACACTTATCCCGAAATTGTAGCGCATTGGGATGAGGATGCAGATGAAAGAAACCAGATTTTAGCTTTATGCCGGATCTATTTTAGTTTAGTGATGAAGGATATTGCTTCAAAAGACAATGCTGCACGATGGGTTATGTCTCAGCTTTCTGATGAGCAGAAATTCGTATTGCAGCGACTTATACAGGAATATAGAGGGGAAATCGGCAAACAAAATTGGCAAGAGGAGCATTATGCTTTGCAGCCTATTGTCAATTTTTTGAGTTCAAAAATTGAAGAGCAGTTTGAGCAGAAAAGAAATCTGATCACATAATAATTTTTTGATTCTGGCTTTATGTCATGGCTTTTGATGAACTCAGCAACGTTCGCTGAAGCGATTGTAAATAGCTTCAGGCAGGCTGCATCTACCGCCAGTGGCTACAGTCTGCTTACACCCTCAGATTTTTTTGTGAACGGCTGGAAGATCGTCCAAGAGATTTTAAACTCGGTAAGTGCTTGGTCGCCTATTGATTCATTGGGGATGCTGATTGCTTCAATCATTATCATGATTGCATTTGCCTTGATTTGTGCGTTCTTGGTTTTGGCGTTGGTTGAAATGTATATCGTGGTGTCAGCTAGTGTCTTAATGATGGGGTTTGCAGGTTCGCAATGGACGAAAGACTATGCCTTGAAAACTATTCAATATGCTGTTTCAGTCGGTGCAAAAATATTTATCTTACAATTGATTGCAGGTCTTGGACTTACTTTTATCCAAGAGTGGGCTACGGGCTTTAATGTTGAAGACAATGTAAGTTTGGTCGGTATGATTGGCTGTAGTGTGGTACTGCTGGCATTAACCAAAATTGTGCCTGATATGCTCCAAGGTGTGATTAACGGTTCATCTATTGGAAGTGGTGCTGCTTTAACTTCTGCCCTACGTGCTGTGGCTGCTGCGACAGCTGGCGCTGCTGCTGGTGCAGCTGGTGCGTCTATGGCTACAAAAGGCGCTGGAGCGTTGGCAAGTGAACAGCTTAAAACGGCTCAAGCAACTGGCACAGGCCCATCGAGTGCAATGGGTAAAGCTGGTTTTATGGCTGGTAATATGGCCATGAATATGAGTTCTGCTTTAAAAAGTGACCTTGGTAGTCGTTTAAGTGGTTCTACGACTGGTGGACGTATGGCTGGCTCGATGATGAATAAAGCAAACGAGCTACGGTCAAAACGATCTAAAAGCAATCAGGATGAAAACACTATCTCATAGGGCGAGACAGATTTTTTCTGATTATTCGCATTTGTTTAGTTGTTGTTTTATACGCTCAATCCTTGTAATAAGACCATCCACACAACTTTGATGACGTTCATAAAGTGGGTGGTCTTTATTCTGCCAGTTATCCAATATTTCTTTGGCTTCGATGTACTCTTGTTCTAGTTTGTATAGTTGACCTTTCAGTCCAAAATTATCTTTATTCCAGATAGCTAATAGCTCGGTTTCACTTAGTTTTGATAAATCAGTCATTAGTAATACTCCCATTTAACCTTTAAAATCTGTTTCTGTTCGCAATGCCTTGAATATGCGTTTTGCCGTTTCTTCTCGCACACTGGACGGGTCACGTAAAATATTGGCAATCCATATTGCAAATGCTTGATAGTCCTTATTCCCTGCTAGGTCGCTGATACTGTGGACTTTAGACAATACTGAGCTATAAGTATTTATCTGACTGTCTGACAAGTTGCAGAACATATCAACCGTGCTTGGATCTCGTTCATGGTTGATTGTTTTAGGCTTGGATTTCTGTTTAAAGCTGAATGAAAACCCAATGATTGAACGTCCTCGCTTATGTTGCTCGTATTCTGCCTTAATGTCGGTATGGTCGTTAATTTGTTGAATAGCAGGCTCTAATACTCGTCTTTTAAACGATTCCATCCGTTGATGCTCTGTGTCCAATACACCAAGTCTTGACCTCAATTCCTTAGTTTCAAGCATTGATACTTTCCCAGTGCTACGCCATGCAATTAGTAGTTCATATAAACGTATGGCATAGGCACTCGTTAGGCTACTTACCTGCTCCAGTTCATAACTGGTGAAATGCTTCTCTAGGTTGGTGATCAGTGGCACAACATCATCTGAAAACCTGATACGGACAAGGGCTTCATTTTCAACATAGGACACACGCTGTACCCATCGGCTCATAACATTCTCAAGATTGCCTTTAGCCGTTAATTTTTGGTAACTAAAGCGACGCTCAAACAAGTTTTTGCAAGCATCCTTTAAGACTTTGTAGGCGGTGTTTCTATGGACATTGAAATGGTTAATGTAGCTTTCTGCATGGATAGTTAAATCACGGTCACTAGGGATATTAGACTCCCTCGCCTCCAGTATTGCTAAAAGGATTAGGCGTTGTTCTGCAAGGTCTAAATTATAACTGGCATTGATCAGCGCATTATCCTTAACGACTAGGTCTTTTTTCATACATAGCAACTTATTCGAATTTTGTTGTTATAGCAACATTATATAACAATGTTGTAATATGCAAGATAAACGTTGCTATATTGCAAGATAAACGTTGCTATATTGCAAGATAAACGTTGCTATATTGCAAGATAAACGTTGCTATATAAAGTCTGAAACCATTGCTATATAAGGATTTCAGTCACCCTAAAAATTAAAAAAAATAAAAAAATTAAAAAAGAAGGGAGGGGTCAAAATTGCC
>NZ_VOXR01000076.1:0-5893 GCF_013420645.1 Acinetobacter sp. C15 | reverse complement strand
ATGCCGATCATCATGTTAATCATGGATCACTTTTCACCGAACAAACCTATTTCTAAGACGTACTTTTCACTTTGGTGTCGCTGCTTCGATGAAATGGTGGTTAAGGCAGATAACAAAATTGTTCTAGCTACAGAAGCCGGATTTTCTGGTGAGCGTAAAGTGACCACGTGGAAATCACGTATAGAAAAACTTGAAGAACTTGGCTTTATCAAACGGCAAGAAACCTTTGATGGCGATCTGATTGTTTTAATCAATCCATTCAAAGTGATTTTAAAACTTTTTGAAACTGACCATTCAAATGCTTTAGCAGTGTTGAAAGATGCACTGGAAACACGCGTTTTAGAAGTCAATTCAAAGGACTTGGCTAACTTGCAACAAGATGAAACTGAAGAAGATGAGGAGGTAATTGAAGTATGAAAATTTAAAACAGATTAATAGCGTAACTAATTGAATTTATTAACTAGTTAGTCTCGGAGATTCGCATGACTAATTTACAAACAATGGGCGTTAAAGCTCGAAACCGCAACCTTAACAAGAGAGATTTAATTTATGAGTATTCCAGAAATTATTTTATTAATCGAAAGCATTCCAGTCTACGGCTGGGCAGTAGTACTGATTCTAGCCGTAGCAGTATGCGTCTTAGCTGTGAACACTAAGATGAACATCATGATCAATATTGAAAAATCGGATACTGAAATTCCTGCCAGAACTAAGTAACCGTAGAAGGTAAACACAAGGAGCGAGTCTGAACCACTCGCTTTTTGTTTATCATATAAATCTTATCACAAATTAAATTAATGTGACCAATAAGAGCCGAGCGAGTGTCTACGAGCGATCACATAGTATTAAAACCGCATTTTCTCTCTGATTACAATTTTTCCCTTTTGCTTGATAAAAGGATTAACAGAGCAAAGCGACTGTACTTATTCTAAATATTCAGGACTTGGTAACCAGAACATTCCATTGGCTTTATAGTGCCAAGTAATATCTACTAAGCGAATATGATCTATTTGCTGCTTTCTCTGGAAATGAAGAATCATGTCCGAAGTTAAATAGTTGTTATATTTACTTTTAACATAGTCTGGAATACCAATATGGTAATGCCAAAGATTATTTGAATATGTGTAATTATAAATTGGATCAGTTTTATCTATTCCACGCCATGATGGGGAGATTTTACCTTGGTATTTGGAAAAGTCCCTTAAACCAAACTCTTCATAGACATCAGTGAAATCTAGAATTTTATCTTGTTGGTTTTCAGGATAACGACCAAATTCAACTGCAAATTGTTTTCCAAATTCCCACGTGTATGACAATTATTTTTTCCCTGCTTCCAATATTAATCTTCTTTTCTCTTCTCTGCTTAAACCTTGAGGCATAACAAAGGTTTCTGAAGCAAGAGCTGATTTCATTCTATCAAGATTAATACGAACAGGTACTGTTTTTTGATTTGATGCTTGGGTAATAACTAAGCCCATTACATTCATTTGCCACCTCGACAAATAAGAATTTCTGTTAAAATTTTAACAAAAAAAATAGCGTAGCGGGTTTTTAATTGTTTTTAAATACTTTTAATTGTTTTTAGACACGCTGAAACCCGCTATATAAAAGGATTTCAGATGCTATAAAAAGACATTTACCCTGCTATAAAAAGACATTTACCCTGCTATAAAAAGACATTTACCCTGCTATAAAAAGACATTTACCCTGCTTAAAAAGACATTTTACAAAATGTCTTTTTAATGGTAGTTTTAGGTTGTTTTTTATAAAAAAAATTGGCGTTAAAAAAATATGGATTTAGTCGTTAAAGATAATAATTTGATCAATGCTAGTTACTCTCTGGGTCTAGTTGAGCAACGTCTTGTATTGCTAGCTATCATTGAAGCTAGAGAATCTAGTAGGGGGATAGATTCAGAGACATTTTTAGAAATACATGCTCAACACTATGCAGATAGATTTGATGTAAATGTAAAAAATACGTATGCCATGCTTTCAGAGGCGGCTCAGACTCTTTTTAATCGTCAAGTCACTTACATGATGCTTGATGAAAAAAGGAATAAACCTGAAAAGCGTGTAATTCGCTGGGTTAGTGGTATTTCATATGTAGAAGGTGCAGGAGTTCTTAAACTCCGCTTTTCTCCAGAAATTGTCCCTCTAATAACTAGGCTAGAGCAAAATTTTACGAGTTATGAACTAGAACAAGTTAAAAGCTTAAACGTGTATGCAACTCGACTATATGAATTATTAGTTTGTTGGCGTAGTACAGGTAAAACCCCCATTATTGAAATAGAAGATTTCCGTTCAAAAATAGGGGTGTTACCTACTGAATATAAATTAATGAGTGATTTCAAAAAGCGAGTTTTCGAGCCAGCAATACAACAAATTAATAAGCACACAGATTTGACGGTTAATTATGATCAACATAAATCAGGCCGTACAATTACAGGGTTCTCATTTAAATTTAAGCAAAATAAACCTAAATCGGAAAAGATCGTAGCAGCTAAACGAGATCCCAATACACCTGACTTTTTTGTACAAATGACCGATTCTCAACGTCATTTATTCGCAACTAAACTTTCTGAAATGCCTGAAATGGGCAAATATTCTCACGGTACTGAAAGCTACCAGCAGTTTGCTATTCGTATTGCTGACATGCTTTTAGAACCTCAAAAACTTAGAGAACTTTATCCACTCTTAGAAAAAGCTGGATTTAAGGCAGGATCAGAGAACAAGTCTATTTAATTAGAGTTTTGAGGTATCTAAAGGAATATTTATCAGCTCATTCGTACACTTGAAATTGTATTTTCTGACGTTCTTAAGTACTTCTTCTCTAAGCTCAATTGTATTTTGATTAATAGACTTAATCTCTGGCACATAAGCTAAATGCGAGTACATCTTTTGAAAATCTATAAGATCAGTCATCATGTATAATTTATTGCATTGAAAGTCATTAAGCTCTTGCTTTGTATAACCATTTTTATCTTTATAAGATATTCCTGCTGCCTTATAGCGATCCATAAAATCAAGTGATTCCCTCACTCTCTTTACATATGTTCTAACTTCATCCTCAGTGGTAATTTTTTGAGATACTGGGCTATTCATCAAATCATTTAACCTGTCCATTGGATGCTGGGCATAGGTGATAGGAGATAAAAATAAAAGGGATGCAATCAAGGTGCTAAATTTCATAATCTTCAACTTAACTATTCGTTGTTTCATTTACTAAGGTTAAACCAAAAAGTTTTCTATCACGGTCCTCAGTTAAGTATTCATTCAGATCAGCAAGAATCTTTTCTTTATTGGCTTCATTGGCCTGCATCTTTTTAATTAAATAAGAACCAAGCAAAATTTTACGTCGGGTATCGTCCTTTCTTTCCTGCTCTTTTTGCTTTGATTTTTCTCTAGCTTCGATAGCCTGTTTACGAGCCTTTAGTTGTTTCAGCTTTTCTAACTGGGCTTCGATTTTCTTTTCGAGATTTTCAGCAGCTTTTGTCATGATTCAGATTTCGGGATATAGAAAACCACTCAAGCATAAGGCCCTATGAATTGGAATTCAAGCGGGCTATATGCTATCGTGTTTTTCATGAAATGCGCACTTACGACTTGAACAAAGTTCAAGTCATCGTTGCGTAAGGGGAATCCCCTTAACCCCAAAAAACTGCTACGCAATTTTTTTAAAAGCAAAAGCAAAACCATCACAAGGCTAAGGCATGGCAATTTATCACTGTACGACTAAGACCGTTAACCGAAGTTCGGGACGAACTGCGGTAGCATCTATGGCCTATCGTGCAGGAGAAAAATTGACAGATGAACGGACAGGATTAACACACGACTTTACGAGAAAAGAAGGTGTGGCTTACACCGAAATTATCTCGAACTTAGATACTCAAATTGATCGTGCTGAACTCTGGAATCTGGCGGAAAAAATGGAAAACCGTAAAGATGCTAGAACCGCTAGAGAATGGGTTATTGCTTTACCTGATGAATTGAATGAAGAACAACGCAAGGAACTTGCTAAAAACTTTGCCAAGTCCTTAGTAGATCGCTATGGCGTAGTTGCAGATTTAGCGATTCATGCACCCAGCAAAGGTGGAGATGATAAAAACCATCATGCACATATCTTGCTGACAACTCGCAAAGCAGAATTAGACACTGAAAATAAATTGGTCCTCACTCAAAAAGCGGAAATCGAGCTAAGTAACACCAAAAGAAAAAGCCTAGGCATGGGAACAAGCCAGGAAGAAATCAAGCAGATTCGAGCCACCTGGGCAAACCTTGCAAATTACGCCCTGGACAAAGCAGGGTACAAAGAAAAAATAGACCATCGTAGCTATGCCGAACAAGGTAACGGCCTACAAGCCACCATACATGAAGGCAGCAAGGTTACTCAATTACGCAGGAAGGGCATAGATACTGAAGTTAGCCGTTTCAATGACAACATCAAACAGCAAAACAGTCAGCAGCTCCAATACAAAGAACCCAAAAAGGAAAAAATCCTAGAACAAGGCTTCAGCCGTGTTGAAAAGGGTTTCGAGCAATGGAAGAAAGATCAGGAAGCTAAACGCTTACAACTGGAACATCAGCAGCAGTTAAAGCTACAGCAAGAAAGAGCCATGAAGCTGAAACAACGCAAAAGCATGAATAGAGATGGGCCTTCCTTATGAGCAATCAAAACGACTTAGACGACCAGTTATATATTTTATTGGCTTCCATGAAGGAATACAGAGAAGCCATAGCAGACGATAAGAAGCGATTAGAGACGTTTTACACCCAAGTAGCTAGTGGGGTTCTGGATAAAGCCGAAAAGTCGCTACAGGAGACAAATAAACAGGCTATAGGGGCATTAAAGAGCCGTATTCAGGAACTAGACAAAGCAACCAGCCGTCTTAACTATCAATTCATTGCCGTGTTTGCCAGTGCATTTGTAGCGTTGGTGATGGTGTTGTTCTTGGCATTATTTTTATTTGTACCAAGTATGGATGAAATCCAGCAGCGCAGATCGGAAGTAAACAACCTGAAAAAATACAGTTTAGACCTATCAAAATGTGATGGGAAAACATGCGTTCGAGTTATAAAAAAACAGTGCGGCTATGGGAAAAATGCTGATTATTGTGTGATTGACCCTAAATAATGGCCGCTTGGTACTTTGCTCCGCTTCTTTCAATATTCTGCCAACAATGACCGTCGCAAAGTGGCTCGACTTTAAATTATGGCTAAAGCCATATTTCAAAGCATCGAGCTAATCCCCCCATATTTACACTCATAACAGCCAATTTTCATAGTTTTCTGCCTAATTATTTTTATATTTTTTAAAGCTTTTTTAAAAATATACCCCCCTCTTAATAATCACCCCCAAGATATTAAATTATACAGTGATAACTCAGGGATACCAGAGATACCCATGAGACCACAATTTTTATATTTCCCCGTTATATTCAATTACTTAAAAAATATTTTCGTAAAAAAAATTACAACTCAAGAAATATAACAGAATAAATATAACAATCTAATTTTTAAAATGTATTTTTATTAAATATTCACTAATTTTTAATACACCACTAAATATTTGAATCGTAAGATTTTTTTAAATAATATATGTCTTATGAACTAGAACAAGGAAACAACATGTCAGAGCGTAGAAAAGTAGCCAGATCAAGAAAGATAGCGAAGACTTATAAAGAGCGTCGTAAAAATCTTTGGCCGGAGTTGACTGACTCAGATTTTTGGTCAAAAGACAGTAAGGGGTTTGTGTGTGTACCAAGAAGTATGCCGATCATCATGTTAATCATGGATCACTTTTCACCGAACAAACCTATTTCTAAGACGTACTTTTCACTTTGGTGTCGCTGCTTCGATGAAATGGTGGTTAAGGCAGATAACAAAATTGTTCTAG
>NZ_VOXR01000075.1:0-6777 GCF_013420645.1 Acinetobacter sp. C15 | reverse complement strand
AGCAAGCATTGCACGATCGAGGCATGCCAAAGAATGTGATTCATCATTCCGATAGAGGTGTTCAATATCTTTCTATTCGCTATACCAATCGTTTAGAAGCTGCAAATTTACGAGCATCAGTCGGTACGACTGGTGATTCATACGATAATGCTTTGGCTGAAACAGTGAATGGCTTATACAAAACAGAGGTGATTGAGTATTTAAAAGCAGATTGGAAAGGTTTAGCGGATGTACAACTTGCGACACTCAACTGGGTAGATTGGTTCAATAAAGAGCGTGTACACAGTGCATTGGGTTACAAGTCGCCTTTTGAGTTTGAAGCAATGTACTATGATAAGATTAACCCGTTAGGTCAGGTGGCCTAACTTAAATAAAAAAGTCTCCGACAAACCCGGTACGGTTCAGTCTCAATTTTCACACTTCATGCAACAGAGTCGTTTTTATCCTAAGGTCCTTACCACTTGTATTCTTTACGAACATATATCAAAAAAAGTGTAGCAAGTTGCTACACTTTTCGCTAGATCAACTCTTTACCAAAAATATCATTCAGTCTTTCACGAATACTATGGACGAATTCCGGATTACTTTTAAGTTTATGCTTCATATTTCGTTTAAAGTCATTCAACCCCATACCAATTTCAGCAAAATCCATTTGGAATAAAGTGTCATTAATGACAATATTTGCTTGAGAGTCAGTGAGGCATCCTACTTTTTTAAACCACTTCTTGAACTGCTGATAATTTTCATCATTATTAAAAATATACCAAGAACGTACATTCATATCGAATTTAGCCCCTAATTCTTTTACGGATGCATTGTCTTCAAATGGAACATCAAGATAGATTTTTTCAATCACTGCAAATTCATCCAGTGCCTTATCAGCAATCCGATGATGCAGTTTAAAATTCACACCTACAATTGGACGGCCTTTCTTAACGGTTTCATACTCTAATTGTAGATCTGTATTTTCGTTAATTTCTGCCACTATTTTGTCTAATACATAGCGTCTAAAATCTACCCAGCGATCATATTTGGTTTCATTAATATCAATCAGTGCTTTCAAGTTTTCTAAAAGTAATGGCACTTCATAACTCTTTTGATTGGCGTACTTAAATTCATTTTTAATGAAATAAGTATAGAGACTCATACTGGCAACAGAATCTAGGGCAAAAAGATGTTTTAGCTGATAGGTAGTAAAATTACCCCCAGCCAGTTGAGTGAAATACGGCAACACCTCACTGGTAAAACGAATCTGAATCGC
Organism: Acinetobacter sp. C15; assembly: GCF_013420645.1. Taxonomy (NCBI): domain Bacteria; kingdom Pseudomonadati; phylum Pseudomonadota; class Gammaproteobacteria; order Moraxellales; family Moraxellaceae; genus Acinetobacter; species Acinetobacter sp. C15. The sequence continues at coordinate 5,516 of NZ_VOXR01000075.1, read as the reverse complement.
ATTTTTAGAATCATCTTCCCATCTTAACTCACGGATAATGGGAACGACAGAATGTACTTTTTTAGTCTTTCTTTTACCATTATCAGCAGGCTCCTCAATAATAAAATGAGCTACCCGGGATGAAAGCTCTTTGTAGATCCGATCTATTGCAACATTAATTGAATTACGTTTATTTAATCCTAGTAAATCTGCCAAATCATCCTTATACAAATAAATATAAGTTTGTTCGGTAATTTCACCATCTACCCTATTTTTCTCACTATAATTCGCAACCGCCATTGCATATAGAAGTGCCTTATATTCATTGGCTGATAATTCGATTGGGCGAATTAAACGGTTACTGGTACTGACAACGCCATTATGGCGAATGTTGCCTATACAGTAAGGAATATAATTCGATTCTTCTTGCAATGGTTCAGATTCTGTCATAACCGTGATATTTATAATTTAACTTAGTTTTTATATACAAAAGTGGAAAAACTTTCAAGACTTTCACCACAAGATTCTAAAAGTGGAAAGTTTGTCATCAAAAAGAAGCATTTTAGCCGGTTTTCTGCATTTAAAGTGGAATTAATTATAATCTTTCCACCCTATGATGACAGACCTTCCACCTTTAGTCTCGAAATTACAGTTCAGAAGGCCTATTTTTACTTTTTTCATTCAGATCTAGTTAGGTTAAGTCAGATAAAAACCCTGATGTGACAAGGCTTCCACCTTTTTGTTAGATTTAAAAGGTATAACTGCACATATAATCATCAGGAAATATCCAATAAAAAAAGATTATCCACAGGTTAAGAAGATACAGTGACAATCTTTCCACCTTTAAAGCTTAGTTATGAGACTTTATTAACAGCTTAAATATTTGTTTTTGCAATTATTTTTAAATAAAAATAGCAGATATAAAAATAGCAGTGACAAACTTTCCACCCTAGTGACAGACCTTCCACTTTAGAGTGACAAACCTTCCACTTTAGAGTGACAGACCTTCCACTTTAGAGTGACAAACCTTCCACTTTAGAGTGACAAACCTTCCACTTTAGAGTGACAAACCTTCCACTTTTAAATCTATAAGCATTTGTTTTATATAATAAAAATATGATCCTAATTATTAATTAGCTAAATAACTAATTATTCTAATTTTTAATTAAGCTAGCTTAGTTAAAAATTTATTTTTTAAACTGTTTTACAGCTGAATAAATAGGATTTATAAATTTAAAAACTATAGTAAGATGAATGAAAGTTATTTATATTACTAAACATTCAAATAAGGAAGCATCTGACACGCATGTCTGCAAAAATTATTACTGTTGCTAACCATAAAGGCGGATGTGGCAAAACAACGACTGTTGTACACCTAGCCTCAGAACTTGCCAATCTGGGCAACAAAGTTTTAGTCATTGATTTAGATCCTCAAGCAAACGCAAGTTTACACATTGGGATCCAACATCCAAGCGAAATTGCTGTCACTACAGCAGAATTACTAGTGGGCGATATTTCGTTGTTGGCAGATGCATTACAAGAAGAAACGAACTTTGAAAAAGTATCATTAATTTATGGTTCCTTGAATTTAGGAAAAACTGAAGATCAACTAAAAGAAGAAGCTCCCCGTCCTTCAGAAGAGTTAAATATCAAGTTAAAACTATTAAAAGATCTATATGATTTTATATTGATTGACTGCCCACCTAGCCTTAAATTATTAACCAGCAATGCCCTGGCATCCTCAACACATGTCATTATCCCTATCGAATCAGGATCACAATATGGATTATATGGGGTAACAGATCTTTTAAATCATCTTGAAAAGATCAAACGTATTAATCCAGATTTAGAGCTTTTAGGCGCTTTACTAATTAAGCATGATGAACGTCAGAATGTCTGTAAGCTGATTCGGGATGAAGCCTTGAAACAAGTGGGTAAAATTTTAGAAACCACAATTCCTCAAAGTACTAAAGTCAATCAAGCAGCCATTCTGCAACAACCACTTTTGAAAGTAGAAAAAAATTCAAAAGTACGTAAGGCTTTTGAAAGCCTTGCCAATGAAATTGTATTGAAAATTTAAACCTGAGAGCATTATGGCAAGCACCAAAGAGCTTTTAGCTCAGAAACTGAAACAGAATACAGAAAAACATCAGCAAGCACAGAAAGACAATATTAAAGAGCTGAAAGAGTTTAGACGTAATGTCCCTATTGAGGATATCAGCCGAAGTCTAAACCAGCCGCGTAAAATATTTGAAGAATCACAGTTAAAAGAACTGGCGGATTCTATTAATGAAATCGGCCTTTTGCAGCCCATTACAGTGCGTAAACTGGATAATCTGAAATATGAACTGATTGCAGGCGAGCGACGCTTACGGGCACATCAGTTACTCGGAAAGTCTGTGATTGAAGCCATTATCATTGATGCAAATAATGTAGAAGCATCTTTGTTAACCCTGGCCGAGAATTTAAAGCGTCAGGATCTGACAGATTATGAGATTTTTATTGGCCTGAACTCACTTGATGAGAAATTAAAGAAAAACAAGCAACGTTTAGCCAATTCACTGGGTTTAAATCGCGAAGATATGTACAAGTATTTAGCATACGAAAAACTGCCGCAAGCAATTTTAAATGACCTTGATGTGGAACCAGGCTTGCTAGGCCGTACTGCTGCAACTGCATTCAAAAAATTTCTATCGGATCATCTTGAACAACTCTCTGAAGCCGAAGTGGCCTTACTCGGAGCTTGGGAAAAATTAAAAGACAAAAAACTCGAGCAAAGCAAAGTTACTACTTATGCTGAAAAACTATTGAGTCAGAATCCAGAAAAACTGACCACAACATCCGTGGTCAGAAAAATTGAATATGCCGGTAAGATTGCGGGGAATATCAAACTGAATCAAAAACAGCTTAAGGTTTCTCTGAATATCTCGGAAATTGACGAAGCCAGTCTCTTACAATTAGAAGATTTCTTAAAACAGCTGATTCAAAAAAGCGAAAAAGTGTAGCAAGTTGCTACACTTTCTTAGCACCCTGAAACTAATTACATCCTCATGCATTATTGAATTTTATTTTCTTAAGTATGCTTCTTTACATTTGGTCTTTGAGAGTACTGTTACTTCGGACTGAGATTAAATTCTGCCTTTCTTCTGGTGGAGTAGTTTTATATTTATCCGGAAATATTATATATGTCCATATAAGCACTCCCAGTTTTCAGGTTTTGTATCAAAATAATCAATTCTTATCAGATTTTTCGATAGGGAAGTATATATGCTGGTGGAACATAAATAATTTGGTGGTGTTTCAAAAGGTATGCTGCCGTTAAAAAAATACGTTATTAAGGTAAAAGAAAGTAAGCATCCAGCTAACACAGCCTTACCAAGCGATCCTATAAGCCTTAATTTAGTTCCCACCTAAAAACAAGTGGGGACTTAATCTATGAACATGGATATATATTCAGCAACACCTCCTGTTGCTAAAAAACGCAGAACATACAGCAAAGAATTCAAATTCAGTATTGTCAATGCCTGCAAAAATCCTAATACCTCGATCGCTTCGGTCGCACTGCAACATAGTATTAATGCCAACCTTGTCAGTCGTTGGATCAGGATCTTCAGGCATCATGAGGGTGCCGTGCAGGATCCTACTCATGTGAATCCAGCATTTATTGCTTTGCCTTACACTGCTGCAATCAGCCAACCTATTGATGAGAGGATCACGTTGTGTATCACCGTGCCTCATACGAATAATGATATTCAGCTAAAATGGCAAGTATCGAAAATATCTGCTTTAGCAGAATTACTCAAGGTACTTGCAACATGATCCGCATTGATGAAATCTGGCTTTCTACCCAACCTCTGGATATGCGTGCAGGTATGGATACGGTCATGGCGCAGATTATGAAAGCCTTTGGCTCAATCAAACCGCATTGCGCCTACCTGTTCTCTAATAAACGTGGCCATCGTATGAAAGTGTTGGTACATGATGGACTGGGCATCTGGCTGTGTGCCCGGCGGCTGGAACAGGGCAAATTTCACTGGGCTCAAGTTCACCAAGGTGAAACCGTGGCCCTCAGCCCGGAACAGTTACAGGCACTGATCCAAGGTTTGCCCTGGCAGCGCATTGGACGGCAGCAGGTGGTGACGATGCTTTAAAACAGGCTGTTCCATTCTGCTATTCTCCAAACGTTCTATTTCATTCTTCTCATGACCTCAGGCATACTGCGGTCATGAATACGCTGCCTGACTTAAGCCAACTGACCCATGAACAACTGCTGGAATTCACCAGGCAGTTGGCGATGCAGCATCAGTCTCTGGCACAATCAAATCAAGAATTAGAAAAATCAAACCAGCAATTAGATGCCAGAGTTCAACATCTTGAAGTCATCAATCAGCAATTAGATTCTAAAGTTCAACATCTTTCTATTCTCAATCAAAAATACGAGCATGAACTCGCACTATTTAAACAGCACAAATTCGGCAGTAAAAACGAACATCTCACTGCAAAACAAATCCACCTGTGGGATGAAGCGGTCGAAGAAGATATTGCAGCCGTTGATCTGGAACTGGAACGGCTGAATGCAGATAAAACCGATGCAGCGACACACAAAGCCAAAGCAAATAAACCTAAACGTCGACCACTGCCAGATCATCTACACACCATCCGTATTGAGCATGAACCTGCATCAACCCAATGTGCTTGTGGCTGCCAACTCCGTCGTATCGGCGAAGATGTCAGTGAAAAACTGCATTTCAGGCCGGCACAGTTCTATAAGGAACAGCATGTACGTGGCAAATGGGTCTGTGATCAGTGCGACACCCTGACTCAGCAAGCGATGCCCGCCTATGTGATTGATAAAGGTATTGCCAGTCCTGAACTGCTCAGCCATGTGCTGGTATCGAAGTATGCCGATCATTTGCCGCTGTACCGTCAGCGCCTGATCTATCAGCGGGCGGGCATTGATCTGTCCAGATCCACGTTATCTGACTGGATTGGTCGCTGCGGTGTGGAACTGGAACCTCTGGCCAATGCCTTAAAACAGGTGGTGCTGCAACAGCGGGTGATCCATGCCGATGAAACGCCGGTCACCATCATGCGGATGGGTGAGAATGAGAAAAAACCGAAGAAAGGTTATGTCTGGGCCTATGCCACTACACAGTACAATCCAGTTCAAGCCGTGATCTATGACTTTCAGGATAGTCGTTCAGGTCAGCATGCTGAAGCGTTCCTGAAAGACTGGCAGGGCCATCTGGTCTGTGATGATTACAGCGGTTATAAAGCACGCTTTAAATCAGGTCAGGTCATTGAGGTGGGCTGCATGGCGCATGCGCGTCGTAAATTCCATGAACTGCATGTGACCAAAAAAAGTCAGGTCGCTGAACAGGCATTAGTGCTGATTCAGAAACTGTATGCCATAGAAGCAGAACTCAGGAAAAAGACCGATGGTACAGCAGAACAGCGCCGCGAATACCGACAACAGCATAGTCAACCGGTGATGCAACAACTGTATGAATGGCTCAACCAACATCAACTGACTGTGC
>NZ_VOXR01000074.1:0-6839 GCF_013420645.1 Acinetobacter sp. C15 | reverse complement strand
GTGGACATTTACCTTCCCGTTTTAACCGTGATAAAGCACGTCCATATGTGGGTGCTTTATCCGTGTTGATCACTTGTGGAATTTGCCACTTCTTCACATTATTTAAAATTTTTCCAAGAAAACAATAAGCTGAATGGGTATTTCGTCTAGCAGAAAGATAGAAATCAAGAGTATGGCCACGTTGGTCAACTGCACGGTATAGATATGCCCATTTGCCATTCACTTTTACGTAAGTTTCATCCAGATGCCATAAATGTCGATCTGTAGGATTACGCCAATACCAACGTAAACGTTTTTCCATTTCTGGAGCATAACGCTGAACCCAGCGATAAATTGTGGTGTGATCAACATTCACTCCACGTTCGGCCAGCATTTCCTGAAGTTCACGATAGCTGATGCCATATTTACAATACCAACGAACAGCCCAAAGAATGATTTCACCTTGAAAGTGCCGACCGTGGAAGGGATTCATCTGCTGTATCTCGAAATAAATAAGATATTTAGCTTATCATGTCAGCCTATTTGCAACAGTGCCCAACTTGCGACACTAAATTGGGTAGATTGGTTCAATAAAGAGCGTGTACATAGTGCACTAGGTTATGTATCACCTTTTGATTTTGAAGCAATGTACTATGATAAGATTAACCCGTTAGGTCAGGTGGCCTAACTTAAATAAAAAACTCTCCGACAAACCCGGTACGGTTCATATTTTAGAAATCTCACCTTTATCTTTGTTTGTGATGAATACATTAGCAAGTTCCCATTTAGGTGCTGCATGAGAGAGAATTGGTAAAGATAGACAGAGTCCTAAGATAAACTTTTTCATTAATTGTCCTATGAAATCTCATAATGATTTGTTAAATCATAACTTAATTTATTGCTGATCTAGCTTAGCTTATAATTAATTTGAATTATTTTTACGTTGTTTGAGAACTTCTAATCCTAAATCCTTCCAAATTTGCCATTTCATATCATTTGGGTCTATTTCAGCAGTTTTAAGCAGAATTCCAAGTAATTCGGCTGGGTCACGCTGATCAAGGTTAGCAATTTCAAAAAGTGCGCCTAATTGAATGAGATGACGTGTACGAGCTTTTCGTTCAGCTTCCTTTTCTGCATTCAGTAATTTTCTAACTGCTATCTTCTGTTTATTCGCTCGATCTATGGCTTTTTCAGCTTTGATCAAGGCATTCAATTTTTTCTCTTGGTCGGGAGTACGGTATTGGATTTGAGCTAATTCTAATAAAAGCTTTTGTGCATCACTGGGATTCTTTAAAGCAGAAATGTAGGTAATTTTTTCAGACAGCCAATCATTATTCATATTCAATTCCTTAATTCATATACCGCAAAAGCACAGGCTCTATACTCAAAGAACGATAACAAAATAATTACGTCCAAGGTACGCAATTTTGTTAAAGTCGTTCTAGAGATTGTCGCCTGTACTTCCATCAAAAAATTGATGGCGCGCTTAGACGTTTCTCAATTTCATTGAGAAACCTAAGCACGTTAGGGACTTCATCCCTAAAACCCTGAAACTTCTTTTTTTCGTTCAATTGAAAATTGAATGAAAAAAAGAAGTACCAAAGCTAGGAGCAACAGCATGCAACTAAAACAGGTATTGGGAAAAATCAAAGATATTAGTTTTGGCGTGATCGCAGCACCGCTAATTATCATCATTATGATGTGGGCTTCGATACTTGATCAAAGAGCGTTTAAAAAAGAACGTAACCGAAAAAAGGAACAGGATAAGACCTAATGGCGATTGCTCGTTTAAGTGTCAAAGTCGGTAAGGCAGGTAAAGCAGCACCGCATGCCGAATATATTGATCGGGATGAAGAAAAAAAGCTGAAACAAGAACAGGCAGAAACCGACCTTGAACATAGTGCCTATGGGAATATGCCGAAATGGGCTGAACATAATCCGATTACCTTTTGGGAAGCAGCCGACCTTTACGAGCGCAAAAATGGCAGTACCTATCGAGAATATGAAATTGCCCTGCCTAGAGAGATGAATGCCAAACAACGTCTAGAACTGGTTGAGGAGTTCATTCAGTCCGAGATCGGCTCAAAATATCCATATCAGTTTGCGATTCATAACCCTAAAGCAATGGACGGCAACGATCAGCCCCACGTGCATCTCATGTTTAATGAACGTCTGCAAGATGGAATCGAACGAGATCCAGAGCAATATTTCAAACGCTATAACAGCAAAAATCCTGAACGTGGCGGAGCTAAAAAAGACAATACAGGCAAGAGTTACCAGGAACGAAAAATTGATATTAAAGACCTACGCCAAAGATGGGCGGATTTATGCAACAGCCATTTAGAAAAACATCAAATTGATAGCCGTATTGATATGCGAAGCTACAAAGAGCAAGGCATAGAGAAAGAACCCGAAAAGAAACTGTTACCAAGCCAAGCCAAAGACCCTGAAATTAGGGAAGCCCTACAACAATCACGTACAGCCTATAAAGAGCTTGAGCGACTAGACTTAGGCGACCCGAAACAAGACCTGAAAGACCTCAAAAACAGCCCAATTTCAGACAAAGAAATTAAACAGGGTATTGAGAGCTTTAAGGCTGATTTTGACAGCTTTAAACAGCTTGCTTTGGAACAGTACAAACAACAGCAGAAATTAGAAAGAGAGCAACAGAAAACAATGAAGTTTAGAGGGATGAGCCGATGACACCTGATGAAAAAAAGCTATATGCACTAATGGCAGTTGCAGAACAACAGCAGAACCTCGTCAATCAGGCCGTTAAAGAGCTTCAAATCACGAAAGAACACATTCAAAGCACTATTGCTGGGCAGACCCACCATACTGTATCAAAATCGCTAAATACGGGCTTACAGGAGGGTACAGCGGAGCTTATTAAGACCGCTAAAGCACTTGGACGCTTGAATAATTCAATTGAATCAGCCCGTGATCAGTTGTCATGGAAGCTCATTACCATTGTTCTAGGCATCTTTGCCATTCTGATGCTTGGTATCATTTGGCTGTTTAGTGTTTATATCAAACCTTTAGGCAATATCCCGCAGATCGAGAGCCTGAGACAGCAAGGCATCCAGTTTGATATTGGAAGTTGTAAAGTTGATGGAGAATCTAAACCGTGTGTCCGAGTGATGAAAAAGCAGTGCGGATATGGAAAAAATGGCGATTTTTGTGTCATAGACCCAAAATAATAAGAATATTTCTTATGCTAAAAGAAAATTCTTACTTAATTTCAATTCTACGAGAGGAAAAGGGGTAATCATGCCATTGATTGAATATTACGGCTTGTTATTTGAATGGCATGACCAAAAAATGGATTTAGTCTACAGAGGGCGTGAAATTACGTTCGAAGAAGTCTGTAGTATTTTCCTTGATCCTGCATTGATGTCTTTTGATGATGTAGGACACTATGACGAACAACGACTAATATCAGTCGGTTTAAGCAATCGTGGTAGACTATTAACAGTGGTTTGGGTTGAACGTGGAGATGTTGCGAGAATAATCACTGCATTTGAACCATCACATCACCAAAAGCGGAGGTACAGCAATGCAAAATGAATTAGAACGCTATAAAAATTTTGATCCTACCAATGCCCCATTGGTTAAACCTAGTTTTGTGAAAAAATTACAGGAACGTCACGCCATCGCTCAAGCAAAGGCTTTTGATGCTGATGTGGTGACATGGTTAGGTTCACAAGATAATGAAACAAAACAACATATTAACGATATGGTTCGCCATATTATGGCATTGAAACGTACTTAATTAGGTATGACCTCCCTTTTTTGTTTTAATGTTTGATTGATTAATTAGAAAGCTCATTTGGTATTCATACCAAATGAGCTTTTACTTTATAATTTTTGAAGGATACGCCGTGGTTAAGGAAGTTGTTATGTTGAAACATTCAAGTTTGGAAAGAAAAGAGTTCAAGCATGAAGAACTTGCACTAATAAAAAAACTTGATTTCAACGATATTGAGATTATTAAGCCTGATAATCTTGGACAAATCTTAATTTGGACTTCTAAACTTGCTGAATATCATCATGCTCAATTTGTTGAATTTAGTCATAAGTTAGATATTGTTGATGAAATAGAAGAGCGAGAAGAGATTAACAATAAGATTAATTTTTATAGAAAAAGTAGAGTTTTAGAGAATCATATCAAGGATTTCTATCTAAAAAAGCTATTGGATCAAGGAGAAGCGACAGTAAAGGGATATATCAAACATCCGATTAAACAGGATACAAATTACGCTGTAATTTCTTATCACGGATATCATTTTGTTAGTTTTGCTACTCCAGAGATTATTGAAAAATTTCCCTTACATTTTATTGATTTTGTACAAAGTGAAACACCAAAGACATTAGCAGATATACACTCTGATGAAGCTGTACTGCTATCAACGGTTAAGAATTTTATAACGCCCTTTAAAGAACAATATAAAAAAATAAAGAGTAAAAATAAGGAGATCAAAGAACACAATACGGTCGTACATAAAATTTATATAAAAATTAAAAATAAAGAAGCAACTTTGCAAAAGCCAACAGATTCAAAGCCTAAAGAATCTAGCCCCAAATCTGATGAAAAGATTACTTTACCAGTAAAAATGAAGCAGGTAGCTATTCAGCAAAATATAGCTTCACAAGAAAAGTCAATTACTGTGATTAAGAAGCGAAAATTTGCTTTAAATAAGGATAAGTAAATTTGTAATTGTAAATTATAAAGAAAATCCCCCCTAAGCCTTGCAACTTAGAGGGGTTTTCCAGTAAATTCTACGGTACGCAGTTATTTGATGTTAACCCATCGAATAACGAAGATCATAAGGTTTGGCGACCGTTATGATTTCACCAAAGGCTGGTACCTGAACTCTATTTTCACAATAAACAGTGTTTAGATCAAGTCTCAAAATGATAAGTCTTCGTTAATCCGTGTTTTAAATCATCAAATAAGCATCATAGATCGAGCTTTGCCTGCTTCTGCGTGTCCGTTTTAGGGATTGGCATGCGTTGCATGTGGAGGGAATAAGTGTCACTGGTGCAACGTAGCGATAGTCGAAAGGCTAAACCGCTACAGGGGAATCTCACAAAAGCGGAGCGTTAAGAGTAGCTGTATAGGTTGGTTAAGTTGCATGTTGGGGAAACCCTCGCAGAGATACCGCCATACTTCGACAGGGAGCGCGTGGGAGAAGGTGCAAGACCTTTAGTCCTTGTCTGCATAGTCTGCAAAGCTATGTGCGGATACGACCGATATACGTGGCTCCGAAGCCAAAAGAATATGCGGTAAATCGGCAATACTTAAAGGATGTGTCATTTTTTTAAATGACCGCCTTTAGGGAGAGTATTGCCGAAACTCTCTCAACCGTTCACCAAAGCCAAAGCACGAAGTGCGACGCTTGGGTAACGAGTTGAGAAGTTGAGAGCATGTGCTTTTGCTTTTATAGGTTTTTATATTTTTATAGAAGAGCTTTTGAGAAGCTTGTTCTGCTTAGGCTATTATTAAAATCCAATTCTGTTTGTATTAATAATAATGTTATTAGAATATTTTCCTCTGACATCATCGCAAACAGTTGTATAGCTATAATATTCATAGGTTTTTAGAGTACCAATAATATAGCCTCTTTGAAAAATAGGTTCCCATTGATTAGTAAATGGGCTCAAGAAAAGACCTTGTGAACATTCAATCGCTAAATTATTTTTCACTACATTATTTTTAGGATTTGAGTGAACTTCTTTTATAGAAAAATATCTAATATCATTATTATTTGGTGCTGTTTTGATTGAATTTTTGTCTACATATATTGAACCGTACCGGGTTTGTCGGAGACCAAGCTTTCTGAGAGAATGTCCCGATGAAAAAAGTAAAATATACCCCTGAAATCAGAGAAAGAGCGGTTCAATTATTGATTGAATCCGAGAAAGATTATCCATCGAATTGGGCTGCGATCACCGCTATTGCTCCCTGAGCAGTATACTGCGCAAGGGTTGTACTCCTGAAACACTACGTGTTTGGTATCAAAAATATTTAGATAAACAAAATCCAGTTAAAGTACAGCAGCTTTCAGACCAAGAACGTATCAAACAACTCGAACGCGAAAATAAAGAACTGCAACGCGCCAATGAAATTCTACGTAAAGCAGCCGCTTTTTTCGCCCAGGCGGAGCTCGACCGCCCACACAAATAATGGTGGATTTTATCCATAATAATAAAGAGCTGTACGGAGTCGAGGCGATTTGTAGAATTTTACCGATCGCACCTTCAACCTATTACCGGACTCTAGATCTCTGTGAAAATCCAGAACATCGAGCAAAGCGAGATTTACATGACTTGCATCATGCTGAGGAGATTAAACGAATTTGGAAGGAAAGTTCAGGTCGGTATGGTGTACGTAAAGTCTGGCAAAAACTGAAACGTGAAGGCTATATTATTGCGCGCTGTACTGTTGCTCGATTAATGCAAAAGCTAGGTATAAAAGGTGTTTGGCGTGGTAAGAACAAACAAACCACCCGTAGCCGAGATGATCAAAAACGAGCGGATGACTTGGTAAAACGTAATTTTACTGCTGATCATCCTGACCAACTGTGGGTGAGTGACTTTACGTATATTCAAACAAATTCAGGCTGGGTTTATACTGCATTTATTATTGATGTGTTCTCACGAGCAATTGTTGGATGGAAAGTATCGACACGGATGAATACAGATATGGTGCTCGATGCATTGGAGCAAGCATTTAGGGCGGCAGAGGGGGCTGGAACGCTGAGTGCGCCCATGCCGCATTGCGAAGCAAAAGATAATCGGATAAAATGTAGCAATTCATATTCGTAAGCGTGGAGTAATCAGATGGGAAATTCCAAGTC
>NZ_VOXR01000073.1:0-6998 GCF_013420645.1 Acinetobacter sp. C15 | reverse complement strand
AAGTGATGGGAGAGCATGTTCAAGAGTGGATTCTAAATGTTCAGATAAAGACATAAAAAAATGAGCGTATTTACATACACTCATTTTTACTACATTTTTCTAATATTTGCTTAACTGACTGGCATTACCCTTGAGGGAGCTTTTTCTCAAGTGCGGGCTTATTTCGCGTAAACCGGGAATTTCGCGCAAACAGCTTCAACTTTTGCTTTGACATCAGCAATTACAGCTTCATCCCCTTTGCTGTCCAGGATGTCAGCAATCCAGCCAGCCAGTTCACGTACTTCAGCTTCGCCGAAACCACGTGTGGTTACTGCTGGTGTACCAATACGGATACCAGAAGTGACGAATGGAGAACGTGGATCGTTTGGTACAGAGTTTTTGTTCACAGTGATGTGAGCAGCACCTAACCAAGCATCCGCATCTTTACCGGTGATGTCCTGTTTAATTAAAGATAACAGGAACAAGTGGTTTTTCGTACCGCCAGATACCACATCGTAACCGCGTTCGATTAACACTTCAGCCATCGCTTGTGCGTTTTTCACAACTTGTTGTTGATAGGCTTTGTATTCAGGCGCCATTGCTTCTTTAAAGCAGATTGCTTTTGCAGCAATCGCGTGAACCAGTGGACCACCCTGGTTGCCTGGGAACACAGCAGATTGTAATTTCTTCTCGATTTCTTCGTTGGCTTTAGCCAGGATTAAACCAGAACGTGGACCACGTAGTGTTTTGTGGGTAGTGGTTGTAGTAACGTCAGCAATTTGTACCGGGTTCGGGTAAACGCCTGCAGCAACCAGACCAGCCACGTGTGCCATATCCACAAACAGGTAAGCGCCTACTTTGTCCGCGATGTCACGGAAACGCTGCCAATCTACGATTTGGCTGTATGCAGAGAAACCAGCAACGATCATGCGTGGTTTGTGTTCTAAAGCCAGACGTTCAACTTCTTCATAGTCAATTTCGCCAGTTTCAGGGTTTAAACCGTACTGAACCGCGTTATATGTTTTACCAGAGAAGCTAACTTTTGCACCGTGAGTCAAGTGACCACCGTGAGCCAGGCTCATACCCAAAACCGTGTCGCCCGGGTTCAGTAATGCCAGGTAAACTGCAGAGTTTGCTTGAGAACCTGCGTGTGGCTGAACGTTAGCATAGTCAGCACCAAAGAGTTCTTTAGCACGGTCAATAGCCAATTGTTCAATAACGTCTACATATTCACAACCGCCGTAATAGCGTTTGCCTGGGTAGCCTTCTGCATATTTATTGGTCAGTTTTGAACCTTGAGCTTCCATTACTGCAGGTGAGCAATAGTTTTCTGAAGCGATTAGCTCAATATGTGCTTCTTGACGCGCATCTTCATTAGAGATTGCTTGAGCTAAATCTGGATCAAAGTCAGCAATAGAGATATTGGCAAACATTAGCGAGGTCCTATTCATGTAGGGCTTTTAAGCCGTGCTAAGATTGGCGCATATTGTAACATGAACTTTATATTTTTTACCCATCAACTTTAATCAGTTTTGCATAAAAATAGCCCATGTTTTTATAAAAACATGAGCTATATCATTAATTCTATCTTTACCGGAATTGAAAAAATTATTGGGTAGGCATGATCGATTTCACATCCGCCACAATCTCATCCCAATTATCGACATATACAGAGCCATGATCCCATTTCTGATCTATAGGTAAGTCCTGATCGGTGACATAATGAATTCTGGTTCCCTGCTGGCGTGCAGACTGCACCAGAAAATCAGTGACCTGTTTTGGAATGGTCGGGTCGGCAGAGCCTTGATAAATAAACACAGGCGTTGAAATCTTAACGGTTAATGGCTGTGATTCCTGAGTCAGGAAATCTTTAATTTCAGGAACCGTAGTCATAAAGTCGGTCTGGGTACGTGGATAAGCGGCCAAGTTGCCATAGGTCTGTGCATACTTCACCATTTCTCCACCAAATGCTGCGCCAAGATCGGCATTACACAGCGACTCTGCTTCTGCTGCGAGCAGATCGGTCGGGTTCTTGAACACTTCAGAGTATTGCAGGGTTGGATGACTATTTCTAAGACCTGCCGTAATTAATGCAGTGAAAGTATCTAATGGAGCCAGAATCTGTATTTTTTTGCTCAGATCCGGTTCTACTGCTGCCTGCTGTTCTCCACCGCTAAGAATCATGCTCAGGGAAGATGCCGGCGCTATGGCTACCGCACCTTTATAATTTAATTGCGCCCGGGATGCATATTGCGCTGCACCTAAAGCCGCCTGTCCACCTTGGGAATGACCGACCACGGTCCAGCGTGTTTCAGTGCTATTGTTGAAATGTTGATGTGCCGCCACAACCGCATCGGTAATGGAATAAGCCTGACTTTTTAAATTCAAGAACGGATGCAGCTCTTCTCCACTCGGTTCGCCCAGCCCTTCATAATCTGGAGCGACCACGGCATAACCTTCAGCCAGCAGGCGCGCAATAAAATATTCATTGCCTTTCAGGCCCTGACGGCTTGGTGCACAAATATCGGCGACGCCCGTGGTGCCATGTGCCCAGACCACAATGGGCCATCCACCAGCCGGTTTCGGCTGATTGGGTTCAAACAGCAAGGCCGTAGCTTGTGTTTCCTGCCCATTCACTCCTAGCATTTTATACGTCATCAAGGTTTGTGAAGCACTAACCGACTGTAAGACCATATTCGCATTGGAATCCTGGTCTAAATAAAGTTCAGCTTTTACTACTGGCTGGCTAATATTATGCTTCGGAATACCATCATCAATGATGACTGCGCTGTTGTCATTGTCATCATTACATGCCGTTAAAAATAAACTGCTGCTGGCCAACGCCACGCTAAGCCATATTTTTCTCATCTGATTATCCTTATACAGGTATTATTCTAAAGTTGCGTCCTTCGCAATTTTCACTTTTACGCTGTTTGCTGCGCTCAGGCAATATCATTGCAATTAATATATAAGTGTATTGTATTTAAATAGAGTCACTTATCTTTAAAATAGATAAGCTGAACGGCCCACAAATGCCGATTATTCGCCCGACAGCCCTGTAACTTTCAACATGATAGTGTTAGATTGCTTTTTAAATCCCTTAACAAGCGAATGAGCACATGCACGCGATTATTCTCGACACTGAAACCCATACCCTGAATGGTTATCCGATCGAAGTTGCCTATGCGCCCATTCAATTACAACAGGGCAAAATCAGCCTGGATAAATCGCAAATTTTTGACCAGTTTTATCAGGTCGATGAACCGATTTCCTATGCTGCGATGGCCGTGCATCATATTCTGGAATCCGACCTGATTGATCAGCCGCATTACACCAGCTTCTGCCTACCTAAAGAAACGGTATATATCATTGGTCACAATATTGATTATGACATTCGCGCCATTCAAAAATGCGGTGTTGATACTTCTCATATTAAGGCGATTTGTACCCTTGCTCTGGCGCGTCTGGTCTGGCCCGATGTTGAAGCGCACAATATTTCTGCCTTAATTTACATGATCAGCAAAGGCAGCGAAAAAGCCCGCGATATGATTAAAAAAGCCCATCGGGCCGATATGGATATTATTTTGACCGCCAATATCCTGATGCATATTGTGCATCATCTGCAAATTGACAGTATTGAAGCCTTATATGCTGCATCTGAAGATGCCCGTATTCCACGTGTCATGAGTTTTGGTAAGCATCGTGGTACAGCCATTGCCGATTTACCAAATGATTATATCCAATGGTTACTGCGTCAGGATGAACTTGACCCTTATTTAAGAAAAGCCCTTGAGAACGCCAACATCGTCACACTCTAAGCCCAACAATGTCATAAACCCTTCATATTAGTGTAATTTTCATTCTTTATAGTCAGCCTTAATTTATTTGGGGAATAAATTAAGGCATGATTCATTATCATAAAACACAGTTGGGCATTGACGCCCTGCAACAACGCCAGCGGCAATTGAATGCACGTCAACGCCGTCTTCTGGTGCTAATTGGAACCGAAGATTTCGAGCAATTGGGCGACCAGTTTAAACAGCGTATTGCCACGCCAGAATTAATTGAACAATTACTGGAGATGGGTTTAATCAGCTCTGCTGCGACCGAGCCAGCTGAAGCAGAAATCTTAGTGCCAGCTCAAGCCGAACCGCAAAGTGAAGCAGTCTCTACCCTACGTTCAGAAATTAAAACCACCTTAAATACGCCGGTGCCAAAACTGGTGGAAAAATGGGTCGAACATATTATTGCCCCGTCTTCAGCGGCCAAAGTGGCTGAAGCCGAACCCGCCGCGATTGCTCCAGAAATTCCAGTCCTGGAAATTGAAGTGCCGCCAGAAGTGGAACCAGAGCCAGAACCGCTGGTTGCCTTGAGCTTTGAAGACACCAAGCAATTAATGGCTAGCTTGTTACAGCGCTATTGTGGACTAATGGCCAAGCAGCTTATTCTCCGCATTCAGGCCGCACCAGATATTCGTAGCCTGAAACTGTGCCAAATGCAGTGGATCACCGAATTACAGGAATCGCGTTTGCCACCAAAAGAACTGAACCATGCTTTACAGCAAATTAACTTTTCGCTGCAAAGCCTGCAAAGCACCTGAAGATTCATATAATTTTGCTTCGCTTTAAGTCTTTTTTCATCTAAGAATTTTCTTTATATACGCTAAAAACCTTTATAAATAGCGGTTATTGTTCAGCTTTTAGAAAAATAATTAAAAATAAGCAATCCTTTCTTAAAACACTAAGACTTAAGACCAATAGTGAGATTGGCCACAGCACGGCATAACAACAGCTCTGTATTCTGTTGGGAATGAAGCATGTCTGCCCTGCACTACCTGCAATTTGAACCCTTTGATAATCCGATGCAACTCAGCAAAGTCGGCAACTGGGTCATCACCTTTTTAAGTCCTAAAGACGAACTCAAGCAGATTCAGCTGGCCATTACCCATGTCATTCCACGTCAGGTTTCTGCACAGTTACAGCCCCGCCGTATCATCATTCACAGCACCGAACATGAACAGCGCTGGCTGATTCAGGCGATTGAATGCTTCGACAGCACCCGCAATCAGGAAATCATCCTGAACGCCGCAGATGAAACCGCCCAACAGATGCTGCGCAGCATTTTACAGGAATTTCATAAATACGATGTTGATGTCAGCCTGATTTAAAGCGGTTAGAGTGAAATCATCACCTGTTTTGAAGTCTTTGAAGATCAGGCATCGCTTTTTACAACTTTATGCATGCAAAATGGGCACAAGTCTTTTAGAATCAGGTCACTTATAAATAAAGAGTAAAGACGTATGAGTCGGCATATTCCTAAGTCTGCGAACCTCACCGCCTTAACCATTTCTCATTTTTATCCGAGCTTGGATCAATGTTTACATGCCTTGTTTCATTATCATCAAGGCCCACAATTAACGCTTAAAAATGATCCGGTATCTTCGCAGCATGTCTGTGTACAACAACGTACACAAGGTCGTTTGAAAAAAGAAATCCGCTTAAATAAAACAGAAGTTGAGCAGGCCAATAAAAATCGTCTGGCGCTTTATCAACTGTTGGCGCATGTGCTGAATCAGTTTGAAACCGCTTAGGCCAGCTTAAAACAAGAAACTTAGCAAATGCTAAGTTTCTTTCTATTCAATAATTTTATAAATATTATTGCTCTTCTGGCTTTCAAAAAATAATTCAATACTTGGCAGGATAATTTCATCCTCGACAATAATATGGTCAATTTTCTTAAATAACGGCAATTCAGCTGTTTTGGCATTTTCAGCAATCTGACGCAGCTGTGCTTTGGCATCATAACGGTGCTGATACTGATCTTCTACTTTAATATCAATTAATTGGCTCATGGTTATTTCCTCTTATCATTGGTTTTCTTGAAGACAATTTGTTATAGCATAGCTGATTCAAGTTTGACTAAACAGAGTTGTTAATTTGTTTGACAATGTTAATTCTATGCTTTATTAGGACAGTATAATTAAAAATAAGTGATTGATTTTTATGATTTAACATTTTATCCGATTTTTCTTATTCTTAACAATTTGCTCAATGTGACGCTCAATTCATCGTTATTTTAAGCAAGAAAAAGCTCGCATTGCTGCGAGCTTTTTTATGTTGGAAGGCTAGTGCTAGATCTATTGTTTGAACCGGAGTTACAAACTCAACAAGCTGTCATTGATCCGTCCAACTACATCGTAGCGTCTTTGTTTTTCGACCTACTGTAGGTTCACTATAGTCCCCTTCGGCTTGGATTGGCAAGCCTTCTAACATTTCTCAGCATTTGTATAGCAAAAAGCCTATTGAACAAAACTTAATCAGGCTTATTATATTTCTGTCGTGAAATTCAGCCTTATTTTTCTCAGCGCATCTGCTCTCATTTTCACCCTGCTCTATCGCTAGATTGATAGCAAATAATCGCCGGCAACAGAATGAAACATAAGTCTTTTTCTAAATTCTGCGTTATCCGTTATAGTGGACTTGAGACATTAAATTAAAAAGAGGAATTGAAGATGCAAAAATTTATTATTCTGTTTGCATTCTGCCTGTTTGCAGTTTTAGGTCTAGGTTTTATCGTGTATCAATTCTTGAGCAACATGCCAAGCGTCGAGTACTGGATTATGCTATTAATTCCAGCCTTCGCAGTTCCTATTTTAACGGCCCTGATTGTGTATCAGGAACCGAATCATCCATAATGAATAAGCTAGATACGACTCATTGATCCCCTATTTATCAAAAGGACGCTCAATTCAGCGTCCTTTTTCTGTGATTATTTTTCTTGGATTATGTCTAGCTTTACTTGAGTTGCACCGGATCTTCGCTGGTCGATTCAATGATGTAATCAATATTTTCAACCAGGTCTTTATTAAACAGCCTGACTTTTGCCCGCGCATTAGAGATGGATCCGTAAATTTGAACAACTCCTATAAGTGATATTCTGCTCCTCAAATGATGTTATAAACATCAATATATGGAGTATTTTATGGCACGTAGACCAAGAAGAAATCATTCAAATGATTT
>NZ_VOXR01000072.1:0-7098 GCF_013420645.1 Acinetobacter sp. C15 | reverse complement strand
TCCCATCTTCTTAGGGTTTGGATGGAAACACCCAGTGTTTTAGCTGCAACGCCAATACTAACATATCTATTCATTTGTATATAATAATATAGAAATAAGTAGATTTCAATTAGCAGTTATTAACCCTAACCAGAATATTTCATCTTTATGCTGCTGGCCGTATTCCGTGCCGATTAAGGTATCGTGTTTGATCTGGCCAGTATGAAAGGCGCCGGACAGTTCATTCTGCAAGAAGATGCCATCTTCATCGCGCATGCGTTTAATCTGGCTGAGCGTGACCTGATCCGCTGCTGGACTGGTGTTGCTGTATTCCCGGTCCAAGGCATAATTATAATGCCGGGCGACACCGCGATATTTCAGCTGATCATTGAACTGATGTTCTAGCGTAATCGTTTGGCTGGATACTTCAGTATCGACATTGCCTACATCCTTTGCGTTGGAGGCGCCATAGAATATTTTTGGATTGGTACGTACCGGTTTGCCGGTCAGCGGGTCCATGGGAAAGCCCTGATCGGCCAAACGGTCATCGTGCAAATAATCGGCTTGCAAGAGCAGAGTGGTTCGATCTGAAATATCCCATTGCACAGACGGTGCTACAGTTTCCCGGTTCACGAAACTCTGATTGCGATAGCCATCTGAGTGTTCAAGCGCACCGGTCAGACGGACTTTGAGCTGGTCATTGAGAGCATCGGCAAAATCAAGTTCGGCACGTTTTTGCCCTAGGCTGCTGCCGATCAGGCTGATTTCATGCAGTGCTTCATCCAGGGGCTTTTTATTGATCCGGTTGATCAGCAGGCCGCCTGCTGAACCTCGGCCATATAACACGACCCGGGCCCTTTTAGCACTTCCACCCGTTCTACATTCGACAGATCACGATAATACAGCGCGTCATCGCGTACCCCATCGACATACTGATCGGAAATAGCCGAAAAGCCGCGAATCATGACCTGATCACGCTGGCCATCTCCGACACTAAAACTTAAACCGGTCACATTCTGCAATGCGCCTTGCAGGGAGATCACATTCTGTTCTTTTAAGACTTGTTGCGGAACCACATTCACAATCTGAGGAATATCTTTCATTGGTGCCATACCTTTGCTGGCGGTGGAGGCTTGCTCTACTTGCGTTTTCAGGCTAAGGCTTGCCTGTGCCGAAGAGTTGAGTGTGGGTAAAGTCACAGTACTGGCTGTTTCGTTGGCATAGGCTTGCGCTGTCATCAAGCTGAGTGAAGACAGCAAAAAAAAGAGAAGATTTCATAACATGCTCTGGATGGACCCCGAAAAAAGTGCATGCAGTGTGGGGAATAAACAGTCTGCTGTAAATGATATTGAATATCACTTTCTATTGATAATAATTATTATTTAATTGGCTTTAATGAGATATTTAAATCAAAAATATCCGCAGAGAGGATGCTGATTTTCCCTGATTTTTCCAAATGATAAAGAAATATGGGGAGTTCTGTTCTGCGGTGAAAAGCCTAAGTCTTTTAAAACTAAATAGATGGTGATTTTGAAAACTTTTATCGCAAAGTCGCGATCTCCAGATACTTTTATTTTCCACTTAAAATTTAAACCGATTCCGGCCCAAGTGCTCTAATGATTGTTGGCTGAAATCTGCTACAATTGCGCCAATTTTAAGTTATCCCTTCACGGCTTGGATTCACATGAAAATGTGTGTCGCAAACTGTGTATATATTGAAGATTTCCCTTATGTTTAAAGATCAACTCGCGAAAGAAGTCGCGGCGCGCAGGACCTTTGCGATTATTTCCCACCCCGATGCCGGTAAAACCACCATGACAGAAAAACTGCTGTTATGGGGGCAGGCGATTCAGGTGGCGGGGATGGTGAAAAGTCGTAAATCGGATCGGGCGGCGACCTCGGACTGGATGGAAATGGAAAAAGAGCGTGGGATTTCGATTACCACCTCGGTCATGCAGTTCCCGTATAAAGACAAGATGATCAACCTGCTCGATACCCCGGGGCACGAAGACTTCTCGGAAGATACCTACCGAACCTTAACCGCGGTAGACTCGGCACTTATGGTGATTGACGGGGCCAAAGGTGTCGAAGACCGGACCATCAAACTGATGGAGGTGTGTCGTATGCGTGACACGCCAATTATCTCTTTCGTCAACAAAATGGACCGTGAAATCCGTGAGCCTTTAGAGCTGCTGGATGAAATTGAAAACGTCCTGAAAATTAAATGTGTACCAATTACCTGGCCGCTGGGCACCGGGCGTGATTTTGCTGGCGTGTTTAACCTGCTGGAAGAAAAATTTTACGTGTATAAAGCCGGTTTTGGTTCGACCATTCCCGAGATTGAAGTGCGTGATGGCTATGACCATGCTGACCTGCGTGAAAAAGTCGGTGAACTGGCCTGGGCGGCATTTGAAGAATCTTTAGAACTGGTGCAAATGGCCAATGAACCGTTAGATCGTGCAGAATTCCTGGCGGGTCGTCAAACGCCGGTACTGTTCGGAACTGCACTGGGTAACTTTGGTGTTGACCATGTCCTGAATGCTTTTAGCGACTATGCGCCACCACCAAAAGCGCATCCGACTCAGGACCGTGTGGTCGAAGCGACTGAAGAAGGTTTCACGGGCTTTGTCTTTAAAATCCAAGCCAATATGGACCCGAAACACCGTGACCGGATTGCCTTTATGCGGATCTGCTCAGGCAAATATGAAAAGGGCCTGAAGATGAAGCATGTACGTATTGGTAAAGATGTGCGTATTTCTGATGCTTTAACCTTCCTGGCCGGTGACCGTCAGCATCTGGAAGAAGCATGGCCGGGCGATATTATTGGTCTGCACAACCACGGTACCATCCAGATTGGTGATACCTTCACCTCAGGTGAAAACCTGCAGTTTACCGGTATTCCGCACTTCGCACCGGAAATGTTCCGCCGTGTACGTTTAAAAGATCCGCTAAAATCGAAGCAGCTGCAAAAAGGCTTAAAAGAGCTGTCGGAAGAAGGTGCAACCCAGGTATTTATGCCGCAAAACAGCAATGACCTGATCGTGGGTGCGGTCGGTGTGCTGCAGTTTGAAGTGGTGGCCTATCGTCTGAAAGAAGAATACAAGGTCGATTGTATTTACGAGCCGGTCAGCATCAACACGGTACGTTGGGTATCTTGTGAAGATGAGAAGAAATTCAACGAGTTCAAGAAAAAAGCCCATGACCAGTTATCGGTGGATGGTGGCGGTCACCTGACCTATCTAGCGCCAAGCCGGGTTAATTTGCAGTTGATGCAGGAGCGTTATCCGGACATCGTGTTCTGTAACACCCGCGAACACTAAATGGTCATCGCCGTTAAAACAGCTTCTTCGTGAAGCTGTTTTTCTAGGATGGGGAAAATTTCAGGAAGAGAGAACCACAATGCAAACAAAAATCAGTTTTATCGCTTGTGCCGTGCTGGCACTGTCTTTGGGGGGCTGCGACTCATCTTCCCAGAACAATGAATCGGCTGAAGATGCGCGTCCTGAAAAAAATATCTTCCAGCAGGAAAAGGCTGAGGTGCTGCCATTTCTGCAGATTAAGCAGCAGCCGGCAGAGATTGCTTTGCCATTTTGTGAAAAGAAAAACTGTATTGATCTGGATATTCAAACTATTCAGACACAGGATTCATGGCTGAACCAGTGGATTGCCAAAAGTCAGGCCAAGGTGATTCAGGACCAGATTGGGCTGAAACAGGACATGAGCCTGCAGCAGGCGGTGAATGCCTATGTGAAAAAATCCGATGCTTGGCAGGCCGAGTTTGCCAAAAATCCGGCCTATGAACTGGCGCTGTATACCCGGCTGGCCTATCAGCGCAACCAGTATGTGTTATTGCAGATTGGGGTCGATAGCCATCAGGAAACAGTAAAAGTTAAAGAGCGTTATTATTTTTTCGTGGCTGATCGTCAACAGCAGCAGGCTTTAACCGCACTGGATATTATTCAGCCCGAGCAGCAAACTGCGATGCATGCAATCGTGCAGCAGGCCTATCAGCAATGGCTGAAAGAACAGAGTGCAGAGGTACAAAACACGG
The DNA here is from genome assembly GCF_013420645.1 of Acinetobacter sp. C15. Taxonomy (NCBI): domain Bacteria; kingdom Pseudomonadati; phylum Pseudomonadota; class Gammaproteobacteria; order Moraxellales; family Moraxellaceae; genus Acinetobacter; species Acinetobacter sp. C15. The sequence goes on along the minus strand of NZ_VOXR01000072.1, from coordinate 3,068 downwards.
CACCGAAAACCTTATATTGGGGACAGGCCGACTGGTTCTTTGATCATGAAGGTATGGGGCTGCATTATCGCACCCATGAAATTGTGAAAGATGGAACACAGCTTGATATTTACTTAACGAAAGCACAAACTCAACAAGTTGTAAAAGCTGAAATTTATTCGCGCATGTTTTAATAATGGGAACATCCGCTTTGAATCTGGGATGCACAAAAGGCAATAAAGGTTATTCAATGTTAAAGCAAAAAACAGCATGGGTGATGAGTGTCTTGGCCGTGTCCATGGCATTGACCGCATGTCAGCCCAAAAATAATGAACCGAAACAGGAACAGCAGGCGCAGGCCCCAGAAGTTGAACAGCAGGCGCTAAAACTGATTGGCGAGCCGGAAAAGCTGCAGCTGAACTTGCCGGAATGTGAAGGCAAGAACTGCCCCGAGCTTTCTGTTGAGCGCTTGCAGAGTAACCAGCCTTTTGTCGATGAACAGATTGATCAGTACATTCTTAAAGAACTGAACCAGACCCTGGAAATTGCCCCGGCAGATAAACCTCTGAATGTTGAAGCGCCAGCCTCTGCGGCAGAGCCAGCTTCCTCGGCACAGGCACTGACGCAAATTCCAACGCCAAAACAGAAACTGGAACAGCAGGTGCAGCCCTTTATTGCGGCCTTCTTAAGTCTGGATCAGGAAATCAAGGCGCTGAGTGCCAATCATCAGATTAGCCTGATGATTAAACCAAAAATTTTAAACTCGGAAGGGCCGCTGGCCACCGTGGTAGTAAATAGCAGCAGCTATCTGGGCGGCGCACATGGCGCTACTGCACAAACCTATTTTAATTTTGATCTGGAGCAGAAAAAGCAGGTCAAACTGGCTGACATCTTGCAGCCGCAGCAACGAGCTGCATTGGAAGCTGCCGCCTATGACGCCTTTAAACAATGGGTGGTAGACAGCAAACTGGCCAATAATGTTGCCGAATATGAGCAGGCCTGGAAATTCAAGCTGTCGGATAATTTCTATCTGGGGCAGCAAGGCCTGATTCTGCAATATGCCGAATATGAAATTGGACCGTATGTGGTCGGTTTGCCACGGCTGATGATTCCTTATACAGAGCTGCAGCAGGTGCTGAAAAAACCATATTTGCCGGCACCTGAAGCGCCAGCCAGCGAAGCCACTACAGCAGCTGCGTCCAGCGCTGACGCGAAAACCATCTAATGACACTGGCACTGTTTGATACCCATACCCACTTTGATGTGGCGGATTTTGATGCTGATCGGGAGCAACTGGCCTATCAGGCGAAGCAGGCGGGTGTCGAACAGCTGATTTTAATTGGCTTTGTGCAGTCGCGTTTTCAGCAGTTACTGAATACCCATCAATGGCTGAACCGTTTAAGCCAGGCGCCGCGAAGCCATCTGGCACCGGGATTACATCCGTTTTATATCGAGCAGCATCAGCCGCAACATCTGCTGGATTTAGAACAGTTATTGCGTGAACAGGACTGTGTTGCGGTTGGTGAAATTGGCCTGGATACCTTTTTAAAGCAGCATAAACAGCCCGAGCTGTATCAGAAACAGCAAAAGTATTTTACCGCCCAGCTGGAGCTGGCACACCAGTTTCAGCGTCCGGTATTGCTACATATTCGTAAATCCCATGCCGATGTGCTGGCGCTGCTAAAACAGCAGAATTTTAGCTATGGCGGAATTGCCCATGCCTTTAGTGGCGGTGTTGAAGAAGCCAAAGCCTTTATCAAACTGGGTTTTAAAATTGGCGTGACCGGACAAATTACCAATTCGAATGCCAAGAAACTGCATCGGGTGGTGCAGGAATTAGGCCCAGAACATCTGGTGCTTGAAACCGATTGTCCGGATATGACACCGCTGTGCTGCCAGTCCTCGACCGAGCAGCGCACCCGCAATACGCCGGCCAATTTGCCTTATGTACTTGAAGGGCTGGCGCAAAGCCTGCAGATGGAGCAGACAGCACTGGCTGAGATGATCTGGCAGAATTCGTTACAGGCTTTACATCTGGCCTAAAATTTAAATCTCTCGCTGATGTTGCGCCGTGCAAAAATCCTCCAATCTCACACGCCATGTGAAAAAACCGTTAAAATAAGCCCTCCTGTATAAGATTTGATTGTGCAATGACTGAACTGCTCCAAGATGATGAATATGACCGCCGTTTTGCCGGTGTTGCCAAAATTTATGGTGAGGACAGCTTTCAGTATTATGCCAACAGTCATGTCATGGTGATTGGTATCGGCGGGGTCGGTTCCTGGGCGGTTGAAGCCTTGGCACGAACTGGTATTGGTGAGCTGACCCTGGTGGATATGGATGTGGTGGCCGCTTCCAACATCAACCGGCAATTACCGGCCATGAGCAGCACTTTGGGCCATGAAAAAATTGAAATTATGGCCGAGCGTTGCCGTGCTATTAATCCACGCATCAAGATCAACCTGATTGATGATTACCTGACCCCGGACAATGTCAAAGACCTGCTGGCGCATACGCCCGATGTGGTGCTGGACTGTATTGATGATGTCAAAGCCAAGCTGGCGCTGATGCTGTATTGCCGCTTTAATAAAGTGCCGCTGATTGTGTCCGGCGGTGCCGGCGGTAAACTCGATCCGCTGAAAATTCGTGTGGCTGATTTATCTAAAACCGAACAGGACCCGATGCTGGCCAAACTGCGTGCCCAGTTGCGTAGCAAAGGCATCTGTAAAAAGCCGAAAGAGAAGTTCGGGATTACCTGCATCTATTCAATTGATAATCCGTTTTCCAGTGCTGATGTCTGTGCCAGTGCCGGGCTGCGCTGTGGTGGCTATGGTTCGGCGGTAGTGGTTACTTCCAGTTTTGCGATGGTGGCCGTGGCCGAAGTTCTGAAAAAACTCGATCAGCTAAAAGCCAAACAGGCATAATCCGGTTACGATCTGATTCTAAAAAAAGCCCTCAATTGAGTAATGCCAGTCAGTTAAGAGATTGACTGGCTTTTTCTTGGGTATTTTTGAGGTTTTCCTTTTACAACCCTTGGATAACTCCTCACTCTTCTCTCAGGTATAACATACCGATTAGATTTCTCCATT
>NZ_VOXR01000071.1:0-7134 GCF_013420645.1 Acinetobacter sp. C15 | reverse complement strand
CTCATGAAATACGGTATTCTGATGTGACAAAACCTGAATCCTGGTCGTTAAAGTGTTTGTTTGCACTCATATTTTAACTGTTAGGACTCAGGTTTTTTTATTTAAAGCAAACTATGGGACAGCAGTGCCTCCCAACCTCCCTTTTTCAAAGGAAGGAGTTGATTCTATTCAGCGAATTCCCTCGGCTTCCAAAAGATGAGCAACCTTGCTGCACAGGGCAGAGGCGGTTATTCACCCTCTCCCCAGCGCTCTTCCATAGGGAGAGGGTGAAGGAATTGCATTAAATTTTCGCCGCCAACTCTGCGCCCTGACGGATTGCGCGTTTGGCATCTAACTCACCGGCTTCCTTGGCACCGCCAATCAGATGCACATTTTTACCCGCAGCTTGCAGCTGATCGTACATAGCAGTATAAGATTCTTGTCCGGCACAGATCACCACATTTTCAACTTCCAACAGCATCGGCTGGTCATTGACCGTAATATGCAGCCCCTGATCATCAATTTTCTGGTAGCTTACGCCGGCCATCATTTTAACGTCACGGTTTTTTAAGCCGGTACGATGAATCCAGCCGGTGGTTTTGCCCAGGCCTGCTCCCACCGAAGATGCTTTACGCTGCAATAAATAGATTTCATGATTGGAGGCTTCTACCTGTGCCGGTTTCAGGCCACCGACATGCTCATATTCGGTATCAATCCCCCATTCATCATAGAATTTTTCCGGATTCAGACTGCCACTTTCACCGGCATGACTTAAGTATTCTGCGGTATCAAAACCAATTCCACCAGCACCAATAATCGCAACCCGTTTCGCCACCGGTCGACGCTCTTTCAGCACATCCAGATAGCTCAGAACTTTAGGATGATCAATTCCTTCAATCTCCAGCTGACGTGGAGTCACCCCGGTTGCCACCACAATTTCGTCAAAACTGCTTTTGCTCAGCTCATCAAAGCTGGCCGTATGGTTCAGTTTTAGCTGAATGCGTGGCTGCAACTCAATTTGACGTTTGAAATAACGCAAGGTTTCATAAAACTCTTCTTTGCCCGGAATGGTCTTGGCAATATTAAACTGCCCGCCAATCTGGTTAGAGGCTTCAAAAATCGTCACTTCATGACCACGGTCTGCCGCATAAATTGCAAAGCTTAAACCGGCTGGACCCGCTCCAATCACCGCAATGTTTTTCGGCTGGCTGGCTTCTTTAAAGATCAGTTCGGTTTCATGACAGGCACGCGGATTGACCAGACAGGAGGCAATTTTCATGGAGAAAATATGGTCCAGACAGGCCTGGTTACAGGCAATACAGGTATTAATTTCATCGCTACGGCCCTGCTCGGCTTTTACTACAAAATCGGCATCTGCCAAAAATGGACGCGCCATCGACACCATATCGGCCTGGCCAGTCGCCAGTACATGCTCTGCCATTTCCGGGGTGTTAATCCGGTTGGAGGTGATTAAAGGAATTTTGACTTCACTTTTGAGCTTTTCTGTGACCCAGCTAAAAGCCGCACGCGGCACTTTGGTGGCAATGGTCGGAATACGTGCTTCATGCCAGCCAATACCGGTATTAATAATGGTCGCACCCGCTTTTTCGATTTCTTTGGCCAGCTGCACCACTTCTTCAAAGCTCGAACCACCTTCGACCAGATCCAGCATCGACAGGCGATAGATAATAATGAAGTTTTCACCGACTTCAGCACGGGTACGTTTCACGATTTCAATCGGAAAGCGAATCCGGTTTTCGTAGCTGCCGCCCCATTCATCATCACGATGATTGGTACGCTTGGCAATAAACTCGTTAATCAGATAGCCTTCCGAACCCATAATTTCAACGCCATCATAACCGGCATATTTGGCCAGCTTGGCACAGTTGGCAAAATCGGCGATGGTCTGCTGCACTTCAGCCGAGGTGAGTGCATGCGGTTTAGACGGGTTAATAGGCGCCTGAATCGCGGATGGCGCCACAATATCCGGCTGATAGGAATAACGTCCAGTATGCAAAATCTGCAAGGCGATTTTACCGCCCGCTTCATGCACGGCTTGGGTGACCACTTTATGTTTTTCAGCTTCGGCCAAGGTGTCAAGTTTATTGCCACCTGCAAAGGTTAAGCCGGCATCATTTGGAGAAACCCCGCCGGTCACAATCAGGCCCACGCCGCCTTTGGCACGCTCTGCATAGAATGCTGCCATCCGTGCATAACCATTTGGTGCTTCTTCAAGACCCACGTGCATAGAACCCATAAGTACGCGGTTTTTTAAGGTGGTAAAGCCTAAATCAAGCGGGGCTAACAGATGCGGATAATTCGACATATTCTCTCCTTGGCTGGCCAAAAGCGGGCTATTTTTATGTTAATGCAACTTGTTGCATAAATTTATATGCGAATTTTGACTTTTATGCAACATGTTGCATAATATTTTAGATTCATACTTGCATGATCTCGTCTATGTCTTTAGCCCATGTATTACTCACCAGCCTGATTGAAAAACCCAGTACGGGCATTGAACTGGCCCGGCGCTTTGATCGCTCGATGGGCTTTTTCTGGAATGCTACCCATCAGCAGATTTATCGTGAATTAAACAGCATGCTCAGCAAAGGCTGGATTTCCACTTTGGCTGAAGAAGATGCCCAAGGCCGTAAAAAAACCTATCAGGTTGAGGCCGCAGGCCGGGTCGAACTGGCCGACTGGATGGTCAAGCAAGGTCCTCCGGCGCAGCTCCGTGAAGAACTGATGGTGCGTTTACGGGCCGAAGCACAACTCGGCGGTAATGAGGTTTTGCCCGAGCTAGAGCGGCATTTACGGTTGCATCAGGAAAAATTGCAGCTGTATCAGGCCATTTATGCCAAAGACTTTGCCCAGCAGACCGACGAAAATCGTACCTTATATATTCATAAAATGATTTTACAGCTGGGTATCGAGCAGGAAATCGGCTGGATTCGCTGGCTGGACGCGGTGATTCCTGCGCTAAAAGCTTTTGATCAACAACAATAAAATTTCAAGGAATGAAATCTCATGCCGTATTATGTCATGCCCGATGGCGAAGGTTTATTTGTACGTGAATTTGGTCAGGGCCAACCGGTGCTGGTGCTGTCCGGTTTGGGCATGCACAGCTGGCAATGGCTGCCGTTTTTGTGGCCGCTACGCAAACAGTTCCGTTTTATTATTCCCGACTGGCGCGGCTTTGGCGGTTCGAAACAGTGCCGGATTCCGGAGCTGGATGCCATTTCCAGCCACTGGCAGGATGTGCAATCCTTAATTCAGCAAATGCAGCTGCAACAGTTTATAATTATTGCCTATTCGATGGGCGCGACCACCGCCATGCATGGCATGCAATATGGACAGCTGGCAACGCAGTTAAAAGCCTATCTGCATATTGATCAGACCCCAAAAATCCTGGTAGATGAACACTGGGCTTATGGCCTGTTTGGTCAGCAGCACAGCCGCTTTAAACAGATTTTATCTGAACTGTCCGCGCTATTTACGGAACACGCACATCTTCAGTGGATTCACGATTTAAATAACACAGCCAAAGATCAACTGTTTGCTTTATGGATGCAGTTTATTGAGCTGCAAAATAACAACCCTCGCCAGCGAGCCATCTTTCGTAAAATCCTGCAACAGCCACGTTTGCAACATCTGCTGTTACCCTCATCTCGACTGGACTATATGACTTGGTATATCCGCAACTATTTAGAACATGCCGAAGATTATCGTGAAGCCTTAAGCCAGCTAAACTGTCCTACGGTGTTTTTTAGCGGGGTGCAATCGGTACTCTATCCGGTACAGGGGCAAACCCTGATTGCCCAGAGTGTGGCACAGGCACAGCAGGTGTTATTTGAAAAATCAGGGCATACTCCGCTACTGACTGAGCCGCTGAAATTTGCCCGTGAAATTAAACACTTTTTGTTGCAGCATCAGTAAGTATCTACATCAATATTTATAGCGCACTCAATAAAAAAAGCCGAACAGTGTGAGGTTCGGCAAAAAGCAAGTGAAGATTAGCAATCAAGGCAAAGCGCTAGGCAATTTCCCCATCAATAATGCCCTGCTGTTTTAAAGCTTGCAGTTCTTCGGTAGATTTAAAGCGGGACAAAATATAGGCCGTATGTTCACCCAGTTGCGGTGGTGCCTGCCGGTATTCGACCGGTGTATCTGACAGCTTGATCGGTGATGCAATCATTTTAAATTGCGCATTTAAACTGTGCGGCAAATTGACCAGCATCTGCCGATGCTGAATTTGTGGCTCAGCCAAGGCATCTTCAATCGAGTTAATTACACCGACCGGCACTTTGACCGCATGAATCCGGCGTACCCATTCCTCTGCATCCTGACTCAGAAAAAATTCAGCCAGAGCTGGAATCAGCTCATCGCGGTATTTGACCCGGTCCTGATTACGTAAGAATTTCGGATTGTTCAATAATTCCGGATAACCAATGGCCAGACATAGGTCCTTGAACTGTTTGTCATTACCACAGGCAATAATAAATTCCTTATCTTTAGCCTTAAAGGTTTGATACGGCACAATATTCGGGTGTTTATTGCCCATGCGCTGCGGTGACTGGCCACTGCTCAGATAATTCATGCCCTGATTGGCCAGCGTTGCCACCTGAACATCCAATAAAGACAGATCAATATATTGTCCACGTCCGGTATGATGCCGCGCCAATAATGCTGCCTGAATCGCCACCGTGGCATACAGTCCGGTCTGAATATCCACCACCGCCACACCGACCTTCTGTGCACCACCACCCGGTTCATGATCCGGTTCGCCGGTAATGCTCATCAGGCCAGACATGCCTTGAATAATAAAGTCATAACCCGGTTCTGCTGCCCGCGGTCCATCCTGACCAAATCCGGTAATCGAGCAATATACCAATTGCGGATTCAGTTCACTCAGGCTGGCATAATCCAGTCCATATCTGGCCAGCGAACCAGCCTTATAATTTTCGATGATCACATCGGACGTTTTGACCAGCTCACGAATCAGCTGTTGGCCCTGTTCACTGGCAATATCGACACTGACCGAATATTTATTGCGGTTGGCACACTGAAAATAACCGGATTCACGGGTAGCGTTGCCCTGTGCATCGGGCATCCAGGGCGGTCCCCACATGCGGGTATCATCGCCTACCTGTGGCCGTTCAATTTTAATCACTTCTGCGCCTAAATCCGCCAGAATCTGTCCGCACCATGGACCCGCCAATACCCTGCTTAAATCCAGTACCCGAATTCCTTGTAATGCACCCATCTTATCCTCCGCTAGATCCGGGGGATGCTCCCCCGCGATCCTTTTATTTTTATTTAACTGTGGCTGGTTTCACGCTGACATCATTGCTGGCAGCCGCTGTTTGCCCCGTTTCCACGTTGGTGTTTTGCGCACTCAGACTGGCTTGCTGTGGATCATATTGACGCTCACGAATCAGCAGTCCTGGAATCACCCCGGCAATGAAGTAGGCGGCACCCATCACAATAAAGGCCATGGTGAAAGAGCTGCCTGCTGCAATCATCCCGATGGTTGCCGGTGCAATCGCTGCGCCCAGACGTCCCATGTTATAGGCACCACCAATGGCTGTACCGCGTACATCGGTCGAGAAGGTTTCAGCCATATAGGTAGCATTGACACCGTATGGAATCCCGTACAGGAAGCCAAAGGTCACCAGCAAGTAGGCAATATTGTCCGGCGTGTTAAAGAAGATGATGACTGGCAGGAAGGCCGCTGTACTGACCGTACCAAATACAAAGGTAATCCGGCGTCCGAACTTATCTGCAGCATAACCGGCCAGAATTTTACCCAGAATCATGGCGGTATAGGCACCGACCATATAACCGGTCAGGGCTTTAAAGTTCATGTTTAAATCGGTTTCCAGATAGGTCGGCATCCAGTTATTTACGCCATAATAACCAAACTGTAAAAAGGCCGCAGTAGTCATCCAGAGCAGGAACATTTTACGGTGGTTCTGATGGCCAAAAATACGCTTATAGATACTTTCAGACGGTGCAGCAGCTGGGTTTTCCGGTACGTGCTGAGGTGCCTCAAGTTTTAGTTCACGGCGTTTAATCTGTTCAATTTTGGCTTCCTGCCAAGAAGCTGGTTCTGGTACAAAGCGCATGAAGATTAAGGCAAAGCCGGCAGGAATAATGGTCACATAGAACAGCATACGCCAGCCATGATCGGGAATAATCGCCCCGGCCATGAGCGTCGCCACGATATAACCCACAGTCTGACCGGTCTGCAAAGTCCCCAGCACCGTGGTGCGGTATTTGGTCGGGACATACTCTGCCATTAAGGTATTACAGGCCATATACAGTGAACCTAAACCAAAGGCACCAATAAAACGTAAAATCATGAACTGTTCATAATTTTGGGTAAAACCTAAAATACAGGTCATGATCGAGAAAAACACCACCGACCAGGCAATGGTTTTGACCCGTCCAAATTTGTCACAGGCCCAGCCACCGGAAATGCCACCTAAGGCCATGCCGGCCAGTGACGCACTGCCGAGCATTCCGGCCTGAAACGTGGTTAAACCAAATTCTGCTTTTAAACTGGTTAAGCTAAAAGACAGCAGCATGATGTCTACGCCATCAATCACCAAAGACACAAAGGCAAAAATAAAGGCCAGTTTCCAGGTGTTTTTATTAATTCGATGGGCGGTACCCACATTCGATGGCAGTTTTAAGCCCAGTGTTCCGGCTTCAGCGTGTATATCGTTTTTCATCTTGTCGTTACCTCATTTTCCCAAATGAGTCACCGGTATTTTTTGCTATGGGTTCTGCCTTTCTGCTTTTTATTCTTTTTTATTCAGCAGATGACAGCCAAAACTCACCCAAAGCAAGACCCGAGAGTCTGCCGATGAATCCTTTATTTACATTATGAATCAGATTTTTTAGACACAACTATCCTGAGGATGTTCATCCTGAACATCCTGGCTATTTTTCTATGACATTAATTACAGAATGCGGCGATTCCGGTCTGTGCACGGCCCAGAATTAAGGCATGTACGTCATGCGTGCCTTCATAGGTATTCACCACTTCCAGATTCACCAGATGACGCGCTACACCAAACTCATCCGAAATGCCGTTACCACCCATCATGTCACGAGCCAAGCGGGCAATATCCAGCGCCTTGCCACAGTTAT
>NZ_VOXR01000070.1:0-7390 GCF_013420645.1 Acinetobacter sp. C15 | reverse complement strand
AAAATCATTTGAATGATTTCTTCTTGGTCTACGTGCCATAAAATACTCCATATATTGATGTTTATAACATCATTTGAGGAGCAGAATATCACTTATAGGAGTTGTTCAAATTTACGGATCCATCTCTCTCCCTGCCACGCAAGACCGCAAACAACTAACACGATAAAGCCTACAACTATCAGGAATAATACAAATTTATCATGATCATCTTTACTCATTAAAAAGTCTTTTATGGTTTGTTATTTTCACTTGCTTATGCCAGGTGAAGTTAGATTCTAGGTGTATTTCTAGGGGTAGTATTAAGATTGCTTTGCAGCTTCATCTTGTGATTAGGAGCATTCAAATTTTCTTCCGGTGCAGTAATCTTTTGCTTCAATAACTGCTCACGGTACTCGCTATAAACTTCAGTTTTATTGCGGGCAGTAAAACGGTGTGCGCTCTGATCTTTAAACTCTGTGAAGTACCGATCTGAATACTTAACAGAAAGTTTTTCAAATGGAATCTCATATTCCATATCATTGATTCGAGCTTTAATCATTGGTTTATCTTTCATCTTGTAGGCATCAAGAACCTTTAATTCTGTTCCCTTCTCAAAGGTTTCTTTCTTAAAGAATCCAGTCTTGATCTGTAACCCTTCCTCAAGTTTGAGAAGCTCACCTTTTGCAATTTTCATACCTCTAATGCTACCGATCTCATCACCTAAAATAGATTTAGATTTAAGATTCGCACGAACCTCGGTAACAATTTCTTCCTTCGTGAATGTACGATTCTCTGAAGTTAAAGCATGTATCTTCGAGTTAATTCCGTATATCTCCCGCTTATCTTCAATATGGTGGCGGTGATCTTGCAGATATGCTTTGATCAATTTTTCTTGCTTGTCTACTAAAGTGAAGTCTGTAGAAAATTCTTTCTTTTCTGATCGTCCTAGAACTTTTTTGAAGTTTTCAAAAGGTGTAACTTCTTTTTCAACAGGATTGTAATTCTGATCATATGAGATTTTCCCATCTGGACGTTTAACGAATTCTTTTTCATTCGTGGTAAACGACATAGCAGAATAATTAATTTCGACATTATGTTTATGTCGGGTCAAAGCAACATAAGTTAAATTAGCATTCATGTTCTCACTCGCCACAATATAGGCATTATCAACAGTCATACCTTGTGATGAGTGAATAGTATTTGCATAACCATATTTAAATTGGTTGTATTCATTTAAATCTACTTTAATGATCTCATTATTTCTATCTGACTGAACCATCATAAATTTAATGTTATTAAGATTATCTTTTTCAAAACCGATTACTTTTGCTGTTTCACCATTGCTAACTTTTAATTTTGAATCATTCTGCTTAAATACAATTTTTTCTCCGACAGTAATTTCAATATCACCGAAAGCAGTTTTAACATGATTACCAGTAGCAGAAAGTTGACCATTTTTAATTAATACATTTCTTGCCATGCGGTTTAATTCATTCACATCATTATTTGAATGAGCAAGCATTAACTTATTTTCGCTAGAATCTTCACTCCAAGATTTAATAGTTTTGGCTAGTGCTAGATCGTGAGATTCATATTCATTAACAGCATTAATGGTCTTATAAATATCTAATGCTTTGTCAACTTCATGCTTAGATAACAACTTAGATGCTTCAATCATTTTCTCTGATTCCTTCGCATATTTTTGTCGTTGTATATTTTCTAATGAAGCAATATTTTTCTTATCAAGGTTATCTTGAATATGAGCAAAAGCAGAACCAGCACTAACAGCACTTAACTGATAACTATCACCAACAAGTTTTATTTGAGCATCATGCTTCTCTACGATCATGAGAAGTTTTTGCATGTCTCTTGAGCCGACCATCCCCGCTTCATCTAAGATCAAGACAGTCTTATTATTGATCTCAAAATTACCACTTTCATATCGGGCAAGGAATGAAGCAATTGTACTGCTTGGAATATTACAATCGTCAGAAATAGCTCTAGCTGTAATTGCCTGCAAAGCAATACCATGAACTTTATAATCTGAAGTTTTGAAGGCTTCAGAAACAGCACTAAGAACATAAGACTTACCAGTACCAGCCGAACCATTTAGCAATGAGATTCGATCAGTAGAAGTCAAAGTATAATAGGCTGCTTCTTGCTCTCTATTGAATGTTCTTTTATCAGCAATTTTTACAGCATTTAAAGTGAATTTTTCAGTTAAATTAAATGGCTTCTGTACTCGACTTTGCTCATTGGCATTGTAGATAAATGCAGTAATAGAATCTTCAATTCCGACCAATTCTTTTGATGAGAATACAACCTTATCTTTCCCAAACAACATTGCCATATCAGGACAAGTCATTACAGCTTCATAGGCTTTAAGATATTGTTCTTGACTGTCAGTATGAGCCATAACAAAACGCTCAAGATCACGGGCAGTAAATACAGACTGATTAGAAGTTAAAGCTCTAATAACTTCCGAAGGACGCTCAATAATAATTTCGCCATTTTGATGACGTATATTTTTTATATTTTCATTAATGAAATATTTATGATTACTAACATAATCAGCCCTGAAGTTTTGACTGGATAATTCAAGCCCCTGAGCCTTATAACTTCTATGATCTATACGAGCATCAAGACCTAAATTTTCGCAAAAATCGTTTACATGGTTAGCCCATGATAAGCGTGTATCTGCCACAAAAACTTTAGATGAAAAATAGCGATCTTTACCTGCCCCGCCCTTTTCAGGATTAGTCGGATTGTAGCGTTTAAAGTGTTGTACTTCGTCACGATCAATACCATCTAATTTTCTTTCACTAAACATCAAATGAATATGAGGATTTTGTTCACCATCACTTGCTAATGGGCTATGAATTGCATAGGAATATGTGAAGTTTTTACCTAAAGTCTTATCTACAAATTCCTGTACTAATTCTTCACGTTGTTCTTTATTCAATTCTCTAGGCAATGAAATTTCCAATTCAGTATAAATACGTCCATTAATGCGTTCGTTCTTATCTGCTGACTTCCAAAAATGAGCAGCATCTTTAGCCCAATTTGGTAAATTTCCTGATTTTATATTTTCTAAATCTTCTCTTTTGTATTTACCTTCACGATTTATATAAGCGTAATGGCTTGCCCCTCGACTTCCCGAAGAACCGTATTGCCTACCTGATTTAACTGATAAGTGATAAATCGCCATAATTCGCCTATTTTGAATCTGCTTTTTTTGTTTCTCGGAGAGAAACGCGGAAGCGTGCATTCCAACTGCTGTTGTCATGATAACTTCAATATATATTCGCTACAAGGTGATAACCCATAGTTCAGAAACCCCAAATCTGAGGGTCTATAAGTGACACGATTAATAAGGATTTTTTTAAGCTATAAACTGTAATTTTTTGTTATTAGATAGACATTAGGATATTTTTTAAACTAAAGGACTGAAAGCCAATTTTAAAATTTTAAAAATCCTATAAAAAATGATCACCTGGCTAAATATTTTTCAATTCAAGTCATACTCAGAATAAATATTTCTTTAATTGTAAAAGTCAGAAATTAATAATTTAATATGATTTTTGTTGTTTAGTGCTGTAATAGATTTCCTCTATTTTTAGTTATGCTATGATTTAAAAATATTGACAATGAGGAAGTGGCAATGGCTATCGAAAATCTAAAATTTACTGAAGATCAAAAAAAGTTTGTAACTGATGAAATCTCTCGTTTGAAGGGATTAGAGAATAGAAACCAAACTGAAGATTTAATTTTGTCACTTGTTAAAAGTATTGAATCAGGCTCACCAACAAAGCAGCAAATTAGTTCATTTGAACGTGTAATGAAAAATGAATTTAAAAAACATAAAGCACGTTTAGAATTAGAAAAAATTAAGGAAGATGAAAAAAAACTTTTAGCTAGTTTGAAAAAAGATGCTCAAGCTGCTCAAGTTAAAGATCGCAAAAAACGTGAACATAAATTAATTTCAATTGGTGCGCTTTTTGAAATAGTAGATTTCCCAACTGAAGATAAAGGAATTATTACTGGTGTTCTTTTAAAGGCTCTTGAATCATATAAATCCAATCCCCAACATTTTGACAGTTTAAAAATTGCTGGTGACAAATTTATTGCTGATCGGGAACAATCAAAAAAATCTAAATCAACTCTAGTTGATAATTCAGGCTCTACAAATTAAAGAATATTCAAACTGGTAAAAATATAATTTAATTTTTTTCAGTCGCAACCCTGCGGGATTGCTTTGTTAATCCCGCTTATAGGTAACATGGAAGTAGTTGCGGGTCTGCGGTCAGCTAGCCAAAATCACAGATTTTGTCTGCTTCGCTTGCCCCATTCAACAGTAATCAGAGAAGGGAGGATTTTTCAGATTTTTCAGTTCGCAAAGTAGACACTTTGCTCTGCTCTATCGTTTAGGATTCAATATCTTTTTTTGAAAATTCAAAATAAATTAAATCTTTTTTACCTAGCTCAACCATTATTGAATTATAAAAATTGACAGGTAAATTTATAAATTCCTGATGCTCCGACCATAGTGCTTGTTCACCTTTGAATAGATATTTATATCTTGGATTGCCAAGTTCTATACGCTCTTTTTCTTTTGCAATTACTTCCGATCTGATTGCATTAAGCATATCTACAATTTGAATTGCTTTAGGGTCAATTTGATATTCCCTAGAGCTTTTCCCATTAATCCAAAGTTGAGCATCACGGCTATTGTACTTAGTTTCTTCCGTGTGGACTACCTTGTAAAATTCAATTATTTGCTCTGGGCTATATAAACCATTTCTGAAGCATTCAATTTTGAATTGAGCATTATTCATTTTTTCAGTTCCTTAATATTCATTATATGATACGCAATGAACCGCATTTTTTTGAAGCATTAGAAATCTAAACATCAAAAAAATGCGGGTGACTATTACCCCTATTTATTTTCAAATAAGAGCCTTAAATATAATTGCCAATCTTTATATATTAATTTTGAATGCTTCATATTTTCCTCTGTAGTGAATTGACCCCCTTCAGGGGGTCAACTGTTTTATGCGTATGATGATGTATAGCAGCGTTTATAAACTTTTGTACCTGTCGGCAATAATTCAAAATCTAATACTGTTGCATTTGCAGACTGATGAATCACGATATAGTTATCCATGATCTTTTTTTTCATTGGCTCTTTGCTGGTAAATTCATTCGGTAAAGGCACAACATAACCTTGCATTGAACCTGTTGCATCATAAGCCTGTTTAAGTTCACGGATGACACAATATGCCCGGCTTTTCTCAATAACTTGATAGAAGTCTACATTTGTTTGCTCATATCCCCATGAGGTATATAAGATCGTCCCGATCTCTAACTGATCACGGAATTTTTTAATTCGGGCTTTTTGTTCTTCCTTGTTCTTGATGGCGTTTTGATGGCTCAAGTTGTCTGATTGAATATTTTGAGAAACAGCTTCTTTCATACGTTCAACTGTTTTAAATCTAGTGTAGATAAAAGGGGGTCGTTTGCGGGAGAGGGCGAAATCCTACGCTAAGGCTTTGGCCAACGATATTCTCCGGTAAGATTGATGTGTTCCCAGGGGATAGGAGAAGTCGCTTGATATCTAGTATGACGTCTGTCGCACCTGCTTGATCGCGGCCGCGATAGCTAGATCGCGTTGCTCCTCTTCTCCATCCGCGTTCCAAGCTGCGGAAAGGCACCCATAAGCGTACGCCTGGTCGAGCAGGCGACGCGGATCGACGTCCAGCGCACGAGAGAATGCGTCCGCCATCTGTGCAATGCGTCTAGGATCGAGACAAAGGTCGTCTCTGTCAGCCGGATCGTAGAACATATTGGCGGCGCCAAAGCCCACTTCACCGACCAGACCGACGGGATCTATCACCAGCCAGCCGCGACTGGAGAACATGATGTTTTCATGATGCAGATCGCCATGTAGCCCACGCAGTTCCGAGGCATTGCTCATCATTTGATCGGCTATAATCGCCGCGTGGACGTAGTCAGTTTGACAACCTGCGTTTTGATCATCGCGCGCCCGCTGAAACAAAGCTGCAAAGCGATCCCGGATCGGGAGAAGGGCAGAAGGCAGGGGTTCCTCAGATGCGGCATACAGCTTCGCCATTAGTTCCGCTGCAATTTCGGTCGCCTGGTAGTCGCCGTGCTCGGCAACGATGTGAGAGAGCATTCGCTCCCCGGCATATTCGAGCAACATCAGATTGTTCTCACGACCGAGCAACCGGACTGCTCCCCTCCCATTGCGCCATACCAGATAGTCGGCCCCGCGCAGTTCATCAGCAATGTCTTCTATAGGTTTCAATCCCTTGACGATTGCAGGAGTCCCGTCTGGCAATGAAACTTTCCAAACGAGGCTGGAAAAGGTGTCCGCAATGAGAACAGGTTGCGAAACGTGCCAATGAGCAGGAAAAACAGGCGGCATGAACATCAACCCCAAGTCAGAGGGTCCAATCGCAGATAGAAGGCAAGGCGTTCGCGGTCGGGGGCTTCGATCCCCAATACATTGAATAGGACAGCGAAGGCGCGCTCTGCTTCATCTGGCGCTGCCCAGTTCTCTTCGGCGTTAGCAATCATGAGTGCCAAATCGGCATAGCGATCTGCTGTTCCGAGCCGCCCAAGGTCGATCAGACCCGTGCATTGAAGAGTTTTAGGGTCCACCATGAAGTTCGGCATGCAGGGATCACCATGGCAAACAACCATATCGGTGCGCTCTTGGTCGAGCCGCACCGGTAGCTCTCGTTCGACACGAGCCAAAAGATCGAGCTGCGGCGTACTCTTGTCCTCGTCCGGTAAGAAGTCGGGATTGACGGCATTGCGGGACACCACATCAACGGCGCGTCCGAACATTCGCGACAGCCTGCGCTCAAACGGACATTGATCAACCGATAGGCTGTGAACAGCGCCAAGTTGCTGCCCCATTGACGGCCACGCTTTGAGCAAATCCGCTCCAGACAGATCAGCCGCCGGTACTCCCGGAATTGCCGTTATCACCAAGCATGCACCCTCCTGTTCCTCCTGCCAGTTGATCACCTCGGGGCAAGCCACACCTCGACCTTTGAGCCAAATGAGGCGGTCACGCTCTCCAGCGAGCTCACCGCGGCGGGAAGCAGGTGCGATTTTCGCGAAGGCATGCCCGTCACCACGTCGAAAAACAAAATCACCAGATTCTCCGCCTCTGACAGGCAACCAGTCAGAATGCGATTCACCAAAAAAAATATTAGTTCGATTCAATGGAGGTTCCTTCAGTTTTCTGATGAAGCGCTCTGTACACGACAAAAATAGATAACTCATTGAAATAATGTCACAATAATTGTTTTCTAACGACGAATACTATGACACATCTCAATGAGTTATATCTTATCTTAAACAAATCTCTAAAATGGAACAA